>CBDUVK010000068.1:0-11549 GCA_965370645.1 uncultured bacterium | reverse complement strand
GAGTCTGTCATCGAACCTTTATATTCTAATTTTTGAACGGATTCCTGTTCTGTTTGAATCTTCTGTGAACTGCTACAAGCCAGCCCCAGTATCGTAAGCATCACTATCCCCATCAAAGTCTTCATTTTGCCGTTTCCTTCTCAGTCGTCAGTTTAGCAATTTTATTCGTTAATTCGGTGGTAGAGAATCCATTGATCAAAGGAATTGTCACTACTTTTCCTCCGTTTTTTTCAACAATATCTCTCCCCACGATCTCATTAATTTGGTAATCCCCACCTTTAACAAGGATATCAGGAATCAGCGTCTGAATCATCTCATGCGGCGTATCTTCATCGAATAAACAGATATAATCCACCGCAGTCAATCCAGCCAGAACAATCGCCCGGTCTTCCTCTTTCACCAGAGGTTTGCCGGGACCTTTGACCTTTCTGACAGAAATATCAGAATTTAATCCCAGAAACAAGGTATCGCCCAACTCCCGGGCATGTGACAGATACTCGACGTGCCCGCGGTGCAGAAGATCAAAGACACCATTCGTGAATACGACCTTTTTAAAATTATTTCCCAAAATCTGTCTAATCTCCACTAATTCTGGGAGCGATTTTATTTTATCGCGTAACATATTGTTAACCTGTCAAATCTAAAATATTTCATAATTAGCGGGATTTTAAAATCGACATTTTTAGTTTTTCCCGGTTTACCGAAACGACACCCACTTCTTCACATACCAAACCGGCAGCAAAATTTGAAAGCGTCACGGCCTCTTTCATATTTGCTCCACCGGAGAGGGCAAAGGTGAGGGTTGCGATGACGGTATCTCCTGCTCCCGATACGTCGGCAACGGTTCTCGCTTTGGTCCCAACAAATGTAGAATCCCCATTTTCTTCCAAAAGTGCCATACCGTTCGATCCCCTGGTAATCAATACCGCCTGGCAATTCAGACGGGAAAGTAGTTTCTTTCCAGCCGCAACAACATCATTATCGTCTCTTATTCGAATAGCAAGAGCTTCTTCAACCTCTTTAGTATTAGGCTTAAACAGGGTTGAATTTTTAAATTCAAAAAAATTCTCAAATTTTGGATCAACAGTAACAATTTTGCCCTGGCGCTCTGCCAAATCAATAATATGCTGCACCAGTTGAGGAGCAACCACACCTTTGTTATAATCCTGAATTAAAATTGCCGATGTATCCTCAATGTTTGTTAGAAAGATTTCAAATAACTTTTCCTGAATCTCAGACGAGATAGCATCGACAGATTCCTGGTCCACCCTGGCAACGTGTTGATTATTTCCAATAATCCGGGTTTTAACCGTGGTAGGGCGATCAGGTAGTACAACAATCCCTTCGGTAGACAATTTATGTGTCTGCAACATCTCAAGGAATTGATGCCCCATTCGGTCATCCCCCACTAACCCCACCGGCAGGGGGGTCTGTCCTAAACTCAATAAGTTAAAAGCAACATTTGCAGCTCCACCGAATCGTAATTGTGCTGATGAGATGTTAATTATTGGTACCGGTGCCTCAGGTGAAATCCGGCTAACATCCCCCCACAAATACTCATCAACCATCAGGTCTCCAAATACAATTACCTTGCGCTCCTGAGCTTGTGTGAAAATCTCTGAAAGTTTTTCTTTTTTAATGCGGATCAAATCGTTCTATCTTTCTACTTTACTGAGTAATTTTCGGAATCTATCTCTGCCACCTTTAAAAGATTTTTAAAGTTGTTGAGAACAAATCTGCTCACAAATACCAGATTTTTATTTGCGGATCACATTAGTGAGCACATTTTGAACGGGTTCTTTAAAAAGACTAACGATAAATATAAGGATAAGTAATGGAAAGCCTGTGAAATAAACCAATTTTATAAATCCGGGAATCCAGAAAAAATTAAGGAGCGGTACAAATGTAATCAAGATAAAACAGCCTAGTACATAATACTCCAATATACGCATAATTTTTTTATAATAGAAATCCACCCGCTTTCTCTCTTCGGTAAGGGTATCAATACTTTTAGGATCTAAATTTTTCATATCTCTTTTGCCTTTCAATTCACCTTCATTACTTCTTTAGTCCAAAAAAATGTTCTAAGCACATCTTATTTACAAGCAGGTTATTCTGAAATCTCTAATATCCTTTTACACCAGTTTCTATTTTTATTTCCGTTGTTTAAATTTTCGATCTCAACTAAAATAAAACTATAAATTTATGAAAAATTTCATTCAGGACAATAAAAAAATTATTATTGAAAGAATTCATGAGAAAAAAAGTTTCCCGAGGATTTCAGCTTTCTCTATTCTTAAAAGGGGGTAACCTTTAGAGAATGAATAAACTGAGGATATACTCGAAACCTAACCGGATTCCTTTGATCAAGATTGCGGTAATTTTATAAATAGAAAAAAGCAGGATTTGCGCCGGAAAAGGGTGTGAAGGATGCGAATTTACGCCAGGAATTTAATGGGCTGAACCATTTTCACTGGTAGTCTCTGCATCATCTTGAGTGCTCGTCGAAGCAGAGTCGGCACTGGGAAGAGCACCTTCGGCAGGTTTTTTTAGCCTCTTTTCAACAATTCCCGCCGGGGACAAAACTAAACTCAACACAACCTCATCAGCCTTACCCATCACCCCCAAGCTATCATCATTTACCCAGACTTGTACACCATCTGCCCTGCCCATCATAAGTTTTACCGTTTCGCTGGCCGAAATTTTTCTTCGTAAACCTGGAATTAAAATATATTCAGTTGTATCTTTCTCATCTCTTATTTCCCGGACCCAAGTCCTTTCAACAGAATAAAGTTCAACCTTTATTTCATCGTTATTCGCAGCGGTAATTTCTGAATCCTGAGATATGGAGGGTGTTAACAGACTATCCTGTTGCTGCATTTCTTTAATATATTCGGATACTGATATTTCTTTAATCTCCGGAGGGATATTTTTAACAAACAGATACTGCTGGTAGGCAAAATAACCGACAGCTCCCAGAACGATAACTGTTATAAGTATCCAAAAATAGCGATGTAATTTATCCAGGTTAATCTGAATAATCAGCTTCTGAAAGAAGGAAGGCTCCTCACTTAATTCGATGATATGTTCTTCCTCAGGAGGTTCTTCGGGTTTTTCTTCTTCCGGGGGAATGTCTGAGGAGTATGGAACATCTTTCTCAAGTGGGCCTGTTCCAAAAAACAAATTAAAATCGCGCCAAACCTCATCCTTATCCTCCCCGATCTCTTTCAGATATCGTTTAAAAAATATCCTGTCATAACCCTTGGGTAAATTTTCTAATTCACCATTCTCAATATAATGGAGGTATTTAAGGGAAAGTCGACTTTTCTTGGAAATTTCTTCCAGAGAAAGGTTTCTTTTCTGCCGGATCTGTTTAAGATTTTCAAAGAACTCTTTCATAATATTTATCAGATACTAACGGATATCCTTGAGTCGTAATTGAAGGGAACTCCTTCCATTCCACCTGTTCTCTTCGATCACATAGACACAATCAACCTGGCCATTTCCCCCTATTTTGTCCAGATAGTCAGCCATATTAAATCCAATGGCATCAAGAACCGCACCGTTCTGTTCAACTTTCAACTTTAAATGATTATGACCCACAATGCTTGGGGTTCCTAAGACCTTCAGATTCCGGCTTACAAAAACCGGCCTGAGATTCATCGGTCCAAAGGGCCCCAGTAATTTTAATAATCTAATAAATCGGGGAGTGAATTCCTGAAGTTCTATCTCACCATCAATAGAAAGACAAGGTACAAGGTCTTCCGTCTTTAACTGTTTTCCCGCAGCCTCTTTAAAACATTCTATGAATTCAGGAATTTTATCTTCATCAATGGTTAATCCGGCAGCATATTTATGCCCTCCAAAACCTGATAAAAACTGGGAACTGTCTTTAATCGCCTGATATATATTGAAATTTGAAATACTTCGAGCACTCCCCTTCCCAACTCCATCTACTACTGTAATCATTATCGTCGGACGGTAAAATCTTTCAACAATACGAGAGGCAACAATTCCGATAACACCCGGATGCCAATCCCGCTTGTATAGAACAAATGCTTTATCTTCTTTGGGATTTAGTTTTTCATGAAGAAGATCCAGAGCCTCTTTGAAGGTTACTTCATCAATGTCTCTTCGCAGTCGATTTTCCTTCTCCAGTTCCCGTGCCAGGGTACGTGCTTGCTGCAAAGTAGGCGCACAAAACAGTTGTACAGCCCGTTTTGCATCCCCCAATCTTCCTACCGCATTAATACGCGGGGCCATTACAAAAACAATAAGGCCTGCCGTAACTTCCTTATTTGATATACCGGAAGATTCCAGGAGTGCCCTAACCCCGAATCTCGGATTATAATTAATTTTATCCATACCATGACGTACCAGAATTCGGTTTTCATCCACCAGGGGTACTATATCTGCACAGCTGCCGATAGCAACTAAATCGAGATATTCATCAAGTTCCGCTTCAGGAAGTTCAAACTTATGATAGAGACCCTGTAGAAGCTTAAAGGCAACACCTACTCCTGCCAATTCACTAAAGGGATATTTTGAATCGGGCAATTTTGGATCAAGGATAGCAACAGCATCCGGCAGTTCTTCGGCCGGTTGATGATGATCGCTCACGATGATATCCATTCCAAGCTCATTAGCCAGGCGGACTTCCTCCACCGCCGTAACCCCACAGTCCACCGTTACGATCAGGTTAGTACCATTATCCGCTGCTTTCTGGATGCTATTACTGGAGAGCCCATACCCTTCCGTTATACGATCCGGAATGTAGTATGATATTTTTGATCCTACCATTCGGGAAAGAACAAGATAGAGTAGAGCTGCGGAAGAGACACCATCTACATCATAATCCCCATAAATCAAGATATTCTCGCCTGTAAGCAAACCTTTATGAAGGCGCTCAACTGCCTTATCCATGTCCTTTAAAAGAAAAGGATCATAAAGATTTTCCAGATCCGGGCGAAAAAATGTTTTAGCCTTGTCAAATGAATCGATCTGACGGTTCAACAAAATCCTGGCCAAGATGGGGGGTACCGCCAGTTCCTTGGCTATCTCTTCAATCAGCTTTTCATCATAATCGCAATCTACAACCCATTTGTACTCCATTCATACACCTATGTACCTGTTTTATTTTTAATAATTTTTTTGGCTGAGATTGTGAAAATTTTAAGTAAAAATAAGGCATTTATAACCCGCTATTATTTTTGAGGCGCAGTTAAATTTAATTATGGAGACTGATTAATTGCAACCAGTTTTTAAGAGACCTTTTCCGCAAATTTATACTCCAGTCTCTGCTAAGCTCTTCATCGAAAATCAAGAGACACCAGACAATATTACTGCAGAATCGAGTCAATTAACAAATTAATATATTTTAATTTCGCATGTTCTTTTGTCTAAGATATTGCATTCATTCCAAAATAGGTCTAAATTTTGTGAGCTATGAAGTGGAGAAAATTATGAAAAAATTTATGCTTTTCACATGCATTGGCCTGTTTTTCATCTCTACCGCATTAGCCAATGCTCCCTTTACAGAACTGAAAATCGGCTACTGGGATCCCGCGGACGCAAAAGCAGGTGTAATCTGGGGAATTAATATAGGTCGGATGATCGATGAAAGCCTCAGCTGGAGTTTCGAATTTAATTACTATCAAAAAACCTACAGCAAGGTCACCACAATCCAGGATACAAGTTTTCAAAGTGGTCTAACACCCAGTGTGGTACAGGAGGAATTGAACTATAAAACATATATTATTCCCTTATTCTTAAAACTCAATTGGGAAAGACAGCTGGGAAATCAAAGTCCCTTTTTTCTCAGAGCATCCGCTGGCCTGGGATGGGAGATGGTATGGAATAAGGAGTCGAACTATTTCACAGGGGAATTTACCACCCGTTTTTACCACGGTTTCGGTTGGCAAGGGAATTTAGGGCTGGGTTTTCAAATAAGCTCCTCTGCAAATCTGTTTGTTGATGGAATGTACAATAGTTCCAAAGTAAAAAGGAACGAGGGGACAACGGAAGCTGGTTTACCCACCTGGGAAGAACTGGATCTATCCGGATTTGGTGTAAGGGTTGGTGTTAGCATTGTCGGTTTCGGATGGTAAAACTTTGAAATTTTTCAACTACTCCAGGATTAAGTATAACGGAATCGCCGTCCAAAAATTATTGTTTTGGACGGTTTTTCTTATTGGAAATTTACTCTTCATTCTGGGAGGTTGTGGTAAACGAAAGATAGTATCCCCTCCTACTGTTGCTCCCCAAATACCCACAATCCGGGTAGCCCTTGAAGATGATCTTTCGAGAGGAACTCTTGTTTTCCAAAACCCTTTTAAATTGGTGAGTGAGGAAGCAACCTACATTTTAAATGCGGACCTGGGTAAATTTACAGTCACCTTCATCGATGGGATATTTTCATTAAAAAATGAGCAAAGATCATTCTCATTCCGCAAATTTGAATCTCTTGAAATACTTCCGGATCATGAAGGAATATTTCTGTGGAATAGCATTCCTTACACCGGCAAACTTCTTTTCACCCGAACCAAAAATCAAATGCAGGTTATCAATTTTCTCCCCCTTCCCCAATATTTAGAGGGTGTTGTTCCCTATGAAATACCGAGTCACACCGAAGAATATTATCAAGCCGTAAAAGCACAAACCATTGCAGCAAGAACCTATGCCGTCTATCGAATAAAAAATCCGGAATCTACATCTTTTGATCTGTATTCGGATACCCGGGACCAGATTTACCAGGGCATCCGGATAAATGCACCGCTGGTCGAGAAAGCCATCAAAGAAACATTCGGATCCGTTTTGGAAACACCACAAAATGAGTTAATAAAGATCCAATATCATTCTACATGTGGAGGTAACTTTGATCCTCCTCCCTTACAAGTAGAAACACAAAGTGAAAGAACTTATTTACCGGATCATTCTGAAAAAAATGTCAATTGCATTGTTTCCCCACTCTATCGTTGGACGGCTAAACTGACTATTCGAGATATACTGAATAATATGATGAAACTAGGCTTGGTAGACAATTCTAAAGCTCATTTATGGAAAGAAGAAGGATTTGAGATGCAATTGGAAGTGCAATCTCGAAAACCATCCGGAAGAATCGATAAATTGGCCATACTGATAGATAGTCAATCGTATATTCTTAAGGAGTGGCAGATCAAGCGGATATTTTCCGACAAACCTGATTATCCACAACCAAGCACACTTTTCATTCTCAAAAGTTCGCCATCAGAACCGGGTCTGGTTTATATCATCGGAGCTGGTTTTGGTCACGGACGCGGAATGTGTCAATGGGGAGCCATAGGACAGGCCCTGGACGGGAAGTCATATCTGGAAATAATAAATTTTTACTATCCGGATCTTGTTTTAAACAAAATGTATTGATATGGACGATTATATTAGAAAATTTGTATTTCTTCTGTTAATTCCAATAATCCTGGGTCATTGCTCAGAGATTTTCGGTCAAATGAGCAGTGATTTAAGAAAATTCTTATGGGAAAAAGATTTCGATGAGTTGATCGCCGACTATGCCGAAGAAAAAGTCATTTTAAGGGATAAGGGAGAATTCAAAAAGCGTATTGAACGCAGATCTTTTATTGAGACAAACGGCTATAGAATTCAGACGTTCGCCGGTTCTAACAAGGAGAACGCCGAGAAGATGGCAACTACTTTAATCAATCTTAATTTAGATTCTGTCTATGTGATTGATGAGAGGGGTTTATTTAAGGTCCAGATCGGGAATTTCACCGAGAGGCTGGAAGCAGAAAAAATGCTGGATCTACTGCGTTTTCGGGATATCAGCAACAGTTGGATAGTACAAACCGTCATTCATGTTCCCAAGCAACCTGTTACCCTACCAGCTACTATTACCTCTGAAAAGGAATTTTCCCCCTCCAATTTCGCTATTCAGTTGTTCGTAACAAAAAACGAACAAAGTGCAAAGGAGTTTTCTGCAAAATTTACCGGTGAATTAGGTGACCCTTCTCGGCTAATCCAAAACGGGGAATTTTGGAAAGTATTAAGCGGAAAATATATTAATGAATTCAAAGCCAGAGAACGCTTAGAGGAAATCAGAAACTCCGGATATCCAGACGCCTGGATCACACAGGTTAATGATTAAAAGACCGAATTACCCAAATCATATCACCTGATACTTTTCTCTGACAATTAATAAAAGCCATCTAATGTTTCAATGATGAACCTTTTCAGCGGCCTTTCCGTAAACTGTACAATAGCAGGCATACTATTCCCAAATCATTGGAAGGTTACCTAATTTTGCTATTAAAGTTGCTGAAATTATGTGAGATGATTCGCAAGAATAGTAAATATTGAAAATTCATTCTTTAATGAGTGTAGAAGGAAAGAAAGCATTTAAAATTTCATTTATCGTTCTTCAGATTAAGTTTGCAAAATATTTATAGTCAGGTTAGATTCAAATTTTAGTTCCGAAGCGGAGATTGTAATGTTACATAACATGAAATACTTCATCATTCTAAGCAGTCTATTTTTTCTAAACTGTGAGAAATATATCAATTCACAAACTGAATCAAATCTTAACGATCGGGAAATCACTGTAACCGGAACAGTGGTCAACGAGTTTACCAGTCAGGCAATCAAAGGTGCGCTGGTCAATTTTGGAGGTCGGGATACGTTAACAGATCACCTGGGCAAGTTTGAACTGCGCTACCGTCTCACAGTTGATAATGACCGCAACAAACCGGTTGAATTAATTGTATCAGCGAATAACTATTTCGACTATAAACTGGCATCTGTTATTGCTCCGATTGATTTGATTTATGCTGTTCGTATGATCTATGCAGCACCCATCGTTGAAAACAGTGTACTGGTTCGATACTATTTTGTTCAAGAGGAGATGGATCTGGTGGTAGTACAAGCACTCGTCTTCGATTACCAGGGTGCCGATGATATCGACTCCGTGGGGACAATTCTGTACTATCGGAATGAAGAAGATCAGACATTTCGGACCTCAATTATCCCCATGAGATTCGTGGAGAAGCTTTCACAGAACTCTGCCCATTACCAGGCCGTGGCTATTCCTACATATCTTGATATCTGGCATATCCAGAATAATTTTGATGTATATGTGGTGGATTCCCTGGGATATTCCACTTACGTTCAGGACGTACCAATTAATCCATTATCGGGTGACACTCTTATCTTTCCGCCAATTTATTATCATCCCAAACTGGATTCTATATTTACAAATTAAACAGAACGGTATCATGAAATTATTTGCGAGTTTCCTGCTCACAACCTTAATATTTGCAAATGCTAATGTTTTTGGTCAGGGAGTGAAGCTGCACGGGATTGTTGTAGATGCTTTAACGCAAGAACCACTGACAGGAGCAAACGTCTATCTTACTAAATCCACCGCAGGTACGGTTACCGATGAAGACGGATATTTTTTCCTGACTGTTAAGAAAATCTCGGCAGCAGATAGCCTGGTTATCAGCTTTTTAGGATATCACACATATCGAGTCTCCCTGGCCTCTTTCAAAAACCAAAGTAAGATAGTTTTGAAACCAACCAGTCTCAAATATGGAGATGAGATTATTATCAGGGCAGAGCGAGAAAATCTTTTAAAACGGGATATTCCTCAATCGAGCGTGACAATTGATTATAAAGAAATTGAGCAATTCGGGAGCAATGAAATCAGTGATATTCTCAAGCCAGCGCCGGCCATTCAAATTGAGGGAAATGATCTGGATGGAAGAAGAATACACATCCGGGGCGGTAATTCCGATGAAGTCAATGTTTATCTGGATGGGGTTCTCATCAATAATCTCCGTTTTGATAATTCCGCCGATCTTTCAATTATTCCGGTAGAAAACATTGAAGAAATGGAAATCGTTAAATCGGGAAATTCGACATTATTGGGAAATGGAGCATTTGCTGGGGTTGTTAATATATCCTCACGGAAACCCGATCGAACCGGTGCTACCATAAAAGTGAAAATGGGTAGTTTCCAGAGTCGTATCCTGCTTGGAAATGCCAATCTCTTTCTAACAAAAAAATTAAATTTAAGCTACTTCGGACAATTACATAAATTTTCACCTGAAATAGATTATTATCGGGATGAGCGTTTCGAACCCAAAACAATAAATCCTGATATTACGACAAGCAGACAAAATCATATGGGAACCCTGAACTACTTTACCAGCGGAGGACAATTCACCGGCCGTTTTATCAGTTATCTATTTGATTATGATAAACCTGATTTTCAGAATAACTATAAAAATTTCCTCACCATTCTGGGCTATCATGGAAATTTATGGGGTTCACCGGATTTCAATTTTACAGCAAATCACTTTTATTCAGAAAACTATCTTGAGCGCTCCATTCCTGAACAAACCGTCAAGTTTAGTGATCGGTATATTACAAACCGTTTAAACTTCAGAATGGCGAAAAGATTTGAATACCGCTTAACTGAAATTCAGCTACTGGCAGAGTATCTCCATGATGATCTAAAAAATACGGCCCGGGTTAGAGATGTTAATATTGAAGAGCAAAGAATTGATGAGTCGTTTTATGATAATAGAATTAGCTTTGCAAGTGTTTTTTCCTTCAAAGATAGAATTGAAAAATGGCCACATTTGAGCTGGAAAACTTATATCGGAATTCGAGGCGATGCGGTTGCATCAGGTCATAGTGATGTCTCACCTGCAGTGGGAGCACGATTAAAGTACAGAAATCATCCCTGGGAAGTTACCCCTTACGTTAATTATGGTAAAAATGTGAAATATCCCACCCTGCTGGAAAATGCCTATATCCGCAATATATCTAACATTTCCCTAACAGATACTCTCTCGGAGCGCCTGAAACCTGAATATAATAACTCCACCGAATTCGGGGTAAACGTGCTTTACTCAATTGCCGACCCTCTTCTCAAAAATATTGAAGTCTCGTACGAACTTTTTTCCCGCATTACCTACAATAAAGTCATTTCCAGACCTTTCGATTACGAGACTGTCTATATTCAGATCGGGAGAAATATTATGCGGGGTTATGAGATTTCACTAGGATTAAATGAACTTTTTAAGAAATTTCATTTGAATGCTTCCTGGATCGAATTGAATATATCCGAGCCATTTTTCTATGCATACAAACCGGAAAGCAGAAAAAGCCTACATTTGAGGTATAATAGCGACTTTGGCTTATACTTCAATACAACTGTATTTCATGACGGAAAGAGCGTAGGATGGTATTTAGATTCAGAAGAAAATGTCATTCTTCATGATATTTCCCCCTTCAGCGATATGGATGTTGTGGTGGGTTTATTGATCCCACTCAAATCCGTCACCACCGAAATTCAATTCGCCGGTTATAATATTTTTGATAACAGTGACTACACCTATTATTACTTAAGAAAACGGTTTCTTCAGTTTTTACTGGCTCTCAAGTATTAACGGTTATTCGCGTGATCAGGACAGAATATCGCTAAAGGCACTCCCCAGATCCGGAAACTTAAATTGGTAACCAGAGGCTTGAAGCTTTTTGGGTGCGACTCTTTG
>CBDUVK010000067.1:0-11807 GCA_965370645.1 uncultured bacterium | reverse complement strand
AGTTTTGAATTCTTTATCAGAGACTATTCAATAATCGCAATGGATATTGAGACAGAGTATACATTGGATGAGCCAAAAATGTCCCACTATTTCTGTACCCCATTCCCTTATCATAAAGATGTTTAGATTATTTAAATCGCGAAAGGTTACATGACCGGATTGCTTTTATCAATTTCTTCGGTTCTATGATAGGAACAACATAAAATATCAAAATCTCTTAAATTCCTGACCGGATCATAATCCTCTTCAAAGCGGAGGCGGCACTCTCCTGCTTTTTTCTCCCCCTGAGGACATAAAATATTCATTACCGGACAGTATTTAGGATCTTCTTTTTCGCTCATGATTTCCCTCAAGCCATTTGATCAAAATATACAATATAAAATTAACATATAGAATATAATCGGAAAATAAAACTAAAATCTTCAATCATCGAAACTGAAATGCTGCGATAAATTCAAATCTTTTACAATTACCGGGTCATTGACTGTTTCGCTATTTCCTGACCTGCTGGTGTAAGAATGAGATAATCTCCTTCTTTTTGTAAAAATTCCTCCCGCTCTCCGCGTTTCACCACCTGATTCGAAAAATCCGAATCCCAGTACAGATGTTCTGATAAATGTTCCACATGACATTCTCTCTCTGCCTCCGGACTCCCCTCATGATGTAAAAGATGTACCAATAACATTTCCAGGGAAAATTGGATCTTCTGCCTTCTACGTCTGCGGACAAGTGCAATTAAACCTTTCTCCGGGGCAAATAAATAGGTCAGAAGAAAAATAAATCCCACCATTGTGGCCATGGAACCGGCAATGGATGTATCCAGAAGATGTGCCATCCAGTAGCCACACAATGAAACAATAATTCCTACCAATGAACTTACGATGATCATCACAGACAATTTTTCTGTGAGAAGATAGGCAGTAACCGGTGGACCGATCATGAGTGCGACGACCAGGATAGAACCGACCGCATCAAAGGCGCCCACGGCCGTAATGGATACCAGCGTCATCAGGCTGTAATGAATCACTGTCGGGCTAAAACCCAGCGCCATGGCTAAGCCTGCATCGAAGCTTACCAGTTTCAATTCTTTGAAGAATACTGAAATAAACAAAATATTGATGATTAAAATCCCCGACATCAGATAAAGTGATTTTGGACCTAAATCATGGCCAAAAACGATAAAGCGATCAAAAGGCGCAAAAGCTAACTCACCCAGTAAAACCGCGTCGGTATCCAAATGGATATTTCCAGCATAACGGGATATTAATATGACTCCCAAACTAAATAATAGCGGGAAAATCAATCCGATGGCCGCATCCTCGCGTACCAGACCGGTCCGATTTAAAAGTTCCACCAAGACAACTGTCAGAATCCCGGTTATGGTTGCACCGATTATCAATAGTGGAGAGGTGAGATCATGTGTAATAAAAAATGCTGCAACGATGCCCAGAAGAATGGAATGACTGATGGCATCACTCATCATGGCCATGCGGCGCAGCACCAGAAAAACTCCGGGCAGTGCACAAGCGACTGAAACTACCATGGCGATGAGCTGAATTTCGAGCTGAGCCTGTGACATTATTCGGATCCTCCACCGGATTCGATCACTTCTGCCTTACTCAAACCTTTACTTGTTAACATCCAGTTACCATTTGGTTTTTGCTCAACTAATTTTCCTTTACGGAGTTCTTTTAATGTACGATCCACCCCCCCATGCCCGATACTCATGGCACGCAATACTTCAATGGGGTGTCCATGTTCGATACTCTGATGCTGCTTGGCTAAAATATATAAATCACTTAAAATCGCATTAATCTGAAGTTGCCGCCGGTTATTTTGTTCTCTCAACCAGCGCCAAAAAAGACCGCGATTGGTCGCAAACAGTATAGATATGAATACCAGAATGCTCATACAGAGCACTATTGTAGGTCCGGTAGGTAATCGCTCCAGGGTACTGCTGATAAATGCACCACTTACACCTGCTAAGGCACCAAATAAACTGCTTAGGATAATCATCTTTCCCAGCCGATCTGTCCATTGTCTGGCGGCAGCTGCCGGGGCTACCACCATGGCACTCATCAAAACCACACCTACGGTTTGCAGGCCTATCACAATCGCAATCACCAGAAGGCTGGTCAGAAGAATATCCAAAAAACGTACCGGAAAACCCAAACTGGCTGCAAATTCCGGATTAAAACTCAATAACTTAAATTCCTTCCAGAATAAAGACACCAACAGCAGCACAAAAATACTTAACACGCCCATGATGATTACATCACTTTCCAGAAGCGCAGCCGCCTGTCCAAACAGAAATTTATCCAGTCCGGCTTTGCTGGCATAAGGTTTCCTTTGAATAAACGTTAACAGAACCAGACCAAAGCCAAAAAAAACAGAAAGAACTAAACCCAATGCACTGTCTTCTTTAATTCTGGTAGATTTGGTAATGATCAGAATAAAGAGAGTACCGATCCACCCAGAGATAGCTGCACCTAAAACCAGAACCAGAGGAGATTTTGATAATGTCAGAAGAAATGCAATTGCAATCCCTGGCAAAGCCGCATGAGATATAGCATCACCCAAAAGACTCTGCTTTCGAAGCATTGCATAACTTCCCAGAGCGCCGCTTACAATTCCCAATATACCGGAACCAAGGGCTACAGTACGTAGCGTATAATCGTTAAATAGTTGAATAATTAAATCGATCATAAGCAATTATTCCAATCCCACCTGATCCTGTTCTGTATGGGTATGATGAGTTAAGAAGGAAACCTTTCCCCCATATGCAAGTTTGAGATTCTGTTCTGTAAAAACTTCCCGCACCGGACCACAGGCAATTCGTCTCACATTCAGAAGCAGAACCCAGTCAAAATACTCACTAACCGTTTGCAGGTCATGGTGTACTACAAGAACTGTTTTCCCCACCGCTCTCAGTTCTTTCAAAAGATTCACGATCGCCTTTTCAGTAGTCGCATCCACACCTTGAAATGGCTCATCCATAAAATAGACCTGAGCATCCTGCGTTAGTGCCCGGGCGAGAAATACCCGCTGTTGCTGTCCCCCGGATAACTGGCTAATTTGACGTTTTGTGAAATCTGCCATGCCTACTTTTTCCAGCGCTTCCATAGCCAGTCGATGTTCATTTTTACCAGGTCTGCGGAACCACCCCAGAGCACCATAGCGCCCCATCATTACCACATCAAGAACATTGGTCGGAAAATCCCAATCAACACTCCCACGCTGTGGGACATAGGCTACCAGGTGTCTCTGACGCTCGTACGATTGCCCGTGAATCAGAATGTGGCCTGCCGAGGCTTTAACCAGACCCAATATTGATTTAATTAATGTCGTTTTTCCAGCACCATTTGGGCCAATAATTGCCTGCAATATTCCTTGGGGAACATGTAAATCCACGTCCCATAATACAGGTTTTTCACGATATGCCACAGTCAGATCTTCAACCTCGATGGCATATTTCTGTTTTTCCTTTACCGCTTTTGTTGGCATTTCACTCCTTTTACCGCTTCTTGTCACCGTAATTTAATTATTACTCCTGGTCAAGGCATCCACTATTGTATCAATATTATGTCGTACCATACCCAGGTAATTATCCTGAGGCGTCCCTTCATCCCCCATGGCATCTGAAAAGAGATTTCCACCAATCTTGACCTTAAAATTCCGGGAGTGAACAGCAGCCTGGAGCGCTTCAATACTGCGTGGTGGAACTGAACTTTCTACAAATATTGCCGGAATTTTTTTGGTTACAATGAATTGAGCCAAATTTTGTACATCTGCAGTTCCCACCTCTGATGCCGTGCTGATTCCCTGAAGTCCACGAACTTCAAATCCATAGGCCTGGCCAAAATAATTGAAAGCATCATGGGCGGTAATAAGAACTTTTTTATCTGCGGGCACTTCATCGGCGCGTTGCACAACATAGGCCTGCAGTTCTTTTAATATGGCCAGATAAACATCAAGATTATTCGAATATTCTCGTTGATGGAGCGAGTCTAGTTCCATCAGTGTTTTAGCGATCAGAGGAATGGCTTTCATCCATAAATTTACGTCGAACCAGATATGAGGATCATAATTTCCTTCAAATTCAGGTGGCGCGAGAAGAAATTGTTTTTCAATTTTTTCAGCAATGGCAACGGTCGGTTTGCGACTCGTCATCCTCTCAAAAATTTCAGTCATTTTCCCTTCCAAATGGAGACCATTGTAAAAGATTACATCCGCATTCTGCATCCGGTTCACATCTCCTTCACTTGCTTTATAGAGATGAGGATCTACTCCCGGCCCCATCAGAGAAATTACGTCAACTCTCTCTCCACCGACATTTTTAACCGCATCTGCCACCATGCCTGTTGTCGTTACCACTCGAATTCTGCGTTTACTGAAATCCTTCTTTGAAAAATCACCCTGCGAATCTTGAGAGGAACACTGTAATAATAAGAAGGTAAATAAACCAGTTAAGAATATTTTCAACATCTCTACTCCTTGGTTTCATTTTTTAGAATTGTGCATTAAGTCCTACAATAATTCCCAGAATATCGATGACATCATTCTGATATTTTTGTGCATGGTAATCATAGAATGCCTCCATTTTGAAATACATACCCTCAAATACCGGCCAGCCGAATCCAAGCTGATATCGATATACTTGCTGGTTACCCAGAGGTTGAATTTGCCTTACCCGCCATCCTGTTCCGGCTTCAGGTATTTTCGGCGCTGTCGCTATACTATCACTCCCGGTTTCGCTGGGTAACCAGGTCGATATTCTCGCCGCCAGATATCCTTTGGCAATGGGATACCGTCCCTCAAGCTTCCAAACCCATACGTCATCCTTGGTTGCACCATTATTATCATCATAATTCATCAGTCCTGCATAGCCTCTAATAAACATATTTTTTTCTGGCTCAAACAGTGCATCGATGAGCATTCCGGAAAAATTGGTCGCAGTTCCTGAACTACCTGACTTACTACTATCAGCACTGTAAATGAGCGATAGGCCACCTTTAAAAGAGTTCCACACCGGCGCTGATATTCCAGATAGAACAAATCCAAAATTACCATCGGGATTGTAAGCACTCTCATCGGTACCGTTGGTGATAGCACCCGAGAGCTCACCCAGCCGACCACTCCATACGCCCTTCACACCAATTGTATTTAATGTCCCAAGATCCGTACCGGCAAATGCCCCATAAAAGAGGGTATTGATATAAAAGGAGTTTTCCAAAGAATTTGCATTGTTGGTAAGATAAGGTGTTTCGGCACCAAAAGGTGTATCAAAACTACCAACCGTTAACTGAAATTTGGGATGAATATCAATTTCAACATTCAGGTCAGTTACCACAATGGCCGAAGCAGCAAAACTGAGGCTTCCGAATCCTGTTCCCATTTGAAACTGGATATTGCCCCGCACCTGCTTGTGAATTTGCCAGAGAACATCCAAATTAGCGGCAGCATCAAATTGCCTGTTTTTGCTCAAAGTATCAGGCACTTCAATTGGATATAAAACATCGTAGAGACCCATATAGTGACCCGATAAGCTGAGGTTCTTAAATTCATTTCCCCAAAGAAACGAGGTAATAAACAAAACATTGAAAATGATCGCGATAAATTTAAAATGAGTCCGCATCGGATTCCTTCTTATTGTTGAGATTGGTTCTCAACAAATATACCATTAGTTTGATAGCCAGTCAATCAAAATCTGAACATTTACTCATCTATCTAACGAAATCTTCACATCAGAAATTCTTAAAATAATCAAGTTTTGTTTTAAGTGCTCTGAAAATCTTATGATTTGCGGCCGGAAAAGGATACTGATGTAGCTCAGATGCTCTTATCCAGCGATAATCAACCGGCCCTTTTAATCTAATTTCCCCCCCATACAGTTCACAAGCATAAACATGAACCACAATTTTAAAATGTGTATAAGCATGGTTGATGCGAGTGAGAAAATCTCCCACCTCAACCTCCAAATTAACCTCTTCTTTAATTTCACGAATACAAGCTTCCGACGGTATCTCGCCGGTTTGAACTTTTCCTCCCGGCAACTCCCACAAACCACCCAACAAGCCGTCCGGTTTTCTTTTGGTAATGAGCAATCTATTTTCATTGAGGAGAACTCCGAGGGCAATCTGGTGCTCCGGAATCGGCTTTTTCGGGACCTTTGCCGGATATGTTTGTTGTTTCCCCGTGGTATATGCCCTGCAATGTGTTTGAATGGGACATTTGGGACAAAGCGGGTTTTTAGGAATACAGAGAGTCGCACCTAATTCCATCATAGACTGGTTAAATTTTGCAGGGTTTGCCCGGTCAAATATTTCAAAAAGTTTTTTCTCACATCTCCCCTGAAATTTCGTCGAATTTGTTGGCGTATTGATTGCAAATAGTCTGGATAACACACGTTTTACATTGCCATCGAACGCAGGATACGGCAGATCAAATGCTATACTGCTGATTGCCGCCGCAATGTAATCGCCAATCCCGGGTAAACTCCTTAATTTCTCATGAGATTCAGGTAATCTTCCTTGATATTTTTCTACTATAAGCCTGGCTGCTTTGTGAAGATTTCGGGCACGGGCATAATATCCCATAAGCTCCCAACTTTTTAATACTTCTTGAAGTGGAGCGTTCGCTAGTAACTCTATATCGGGAAATTTTTGTATAAAGGAAGGGTAATACTTTTGAACCGTTTTAACCTGGGTCTGTTGTAACATAACTTCAGAGACCCATATATAGTATGGATTATTGGTTTCACGCCAGGGCAATTTACGATGATTTCGCCGGTACCACTTTAGCAAAGAAAGGCGTAGATTTTTCTTATTCCGGGATAACAAAGAACCCACTATTCCTCACGGAGTTCTGAAGAATGTTTCAGCAAATAAGTCTGGGTAATATGATTAATAATGACACCTGCATGTTCCCGGGAATTTTCGATAAACAACTTTGATGTTTCCATACCGCCACAAACCACCCCTGCCAGGTAAACCCCCGGCCGGTTAGTCTGATATGACTGATCATCAAAAAAAGGAGTCAGGTAACCATCTTCCGAGAGTTGTATCCCCATCTTCTTTAAAAAACCGAAATCAGGATGATAACCGGTCATCGCCAAGACAAAATCATTGGGAATTTGTTTTTCTCCAGATGGCGTATTAAAAATGATTTCATCTTCCCGGATCTCCTTAAGGTTCGAATTGAAGAATGCCTCAATGGAACCTTCTTTAATACGATTTTCAATATCAGGCTTCACCCAATATTTGATACCATCCCTTAATTCAGCTTCCCGTATAATCATGGTCACATTTGCGCCGATCCGGAATAGCTCCAGGGCAACATCTACAGCCGAATTTCCAGCCCCGATGACGACCACGTTACGGTAGGCATATGGATGCGGTTCATCATAATAGTGTCTCACCTTGGTTAGCTTTTCTCCGGGTATGTTCATCAAATTGGGATTATCGTAATAGCCGGTTGAAACAATACAAGTTCGAGCCCGGTATCGGAACTTATCTGTTGCAATTACGAAATCACCCACATTACCCGATATACCGGTTACTTTTTCATAAATCTTTATATTCAGCTCCCAGTTCCCGGCAACCCGACAGTAATATTCCAAAGCTTCTCTCCGGGTCGGTTTATCTCCGTGAGAAATAAAAGGCACATCCCCAATTTCCAGGCGATCTGAGGTTGAAAAAAATGTCATATTGGTAGGGTAATTAAAAATTGAGTTAACCAGACACCCTTTCTCAATAATTATATATTTCAAACCGCGTCTTTTTGCCTCGATACCACAGGCCAGACCTATGGGACCAGCACCAACGATGAAAACATCATTGATATCCTGTTCATTCTGTATCATTTCCATTCCAAATTTAGATCTCGATATTCGATGACTCAGACAAAGCCGGGAGAAAAAGTCCGGCATAATCAATTAATCCCCGCATAAATGCTTTAAAACTGGCATGCATAAAATCCTACTTTATCAATTCTTCATAATCTAATTTTTACTAGTTTTATCTAAGAAAAAATATACTGACTTGAAAATAATTAATCTACCCAGTCCGCCAGAAAAACATTGGTATCTCCCTCTCTGTTGTTAAAGCGGTTTGAACAGAAGATCAGATGCTTCCCCTCCCGGCTAAAAATAGGAAAACCATCAAAAGTTTCATTATAGGTGATTCGTTCCAGATCACTTCCATCCATATGAATCATATAAAGATCAAAGTTACGCGAATTTTTGCTCTGAACATTCGAAGAAAAGATGATTCGTTTATTGTCCGGGTGAAAGAAGGGTGCAAAACTGGCTTTCCCGAAATTGGTAACCTGTTTCACATTGCTGCCGTCTGCATCCATGACATAAATTTCCAGAGTGGTTGGCCGTACCAGACCATTCACAACCAGGTCTTCATAATCAGCCAGCTCCCCGGTTGTTTTAGGACGACTGGCACGAAACACAATTTTGGAGCCATCCCAGGAATAGAACGGACCCCCATCGTACCCCTTTTCAAAGGTTAATCGTTTTTGATCGCTACCATCAAGGTTCATGGAATAAATTTCGGGATCACCATCCCGTAAAGAGGTAAACACAATTTTATTACCCAGAGGAGAAACGGTTGCCTCTGCATCATACACCGGATGATCAGTCAACCTCTTCAAGATGGTTCCATCCAATTTTGCCAGGAAAATATCATAACTGTCATAAAGTTTCCAGACATAGCCGCGTGACATATCCGGCACCGGTGGACACTCTTTTCCCGCCAGGTGGGTTGAAGCATAAACAACAGTGCTGTCACCCGGCAGAAAGTAACCACAGGTTGTACGACCGTTCCCGGTAGAGACCAATTTTTTTTCAGACCCATCCAGGTCCATGATGAACTGTTGATCACATTCATGTTTACCGCTGGTTGATTGAAATATTAACTTTTTCTGGTCGAAAGAGAGATAAGCTTCCGCATTTTCTCCTTGTTCAGTGAGCATGTTAATATTTTTCAGGTGATTCTCTCCCTGTAATTTATATAGTTCTTCCCGGGTAGATATTTTAGAGTCAGTCTCACAACCGACAGCTATCAGAAGTACCGGAAAGATTACACTCATATATTTTAGATGAACAATTGACATATAACAATCCTTCCTCTCATGATAAGTGCCAAAATTATGAATATTTCCATCCTCACGCAAATATCAATACAGAAACGAGATACTTTAGAAGAGAAATCCAGTCTAGGTGGAAAATAGAAGGCAGATTACTGAATTAAAAACACAGTGGTCAGGATTTTTTTAGAACCGTCATCAGTTTCTTAAGCTGTGTCGACAGTTTTAATGATCTCCCGCCGATCATGAGCAAGGTGGTATTGGGTTGTATGTATTTCGGAACCAATGCAGGTATTTCCTGGGGTGCTTCACAATGCTGAACTACTTTTTTATTGTGATTAATCTGGCGGATACCATCGCCCACATACCGGGCATCATTACCTACAGTTAAAACCACATCGATGGGAAGCGCGGAAATATAATATCCGATTTTCATATGAATTTCTTTGGTCTCATCTCCCAGTTCTTCCAGACTGCCAAGAACCAGGATTAAATTGTTGGAATATTTTTTAAATTGAACCAGCGATTCACACGCTTTTGATACTGAATTTACGGTGGCATTGTAGGTGTGATCCAAAAATTGAACATCTCCGATCGCAGTAAAATTTCCACGACCGGGGATCAACTTGAAATTTTTCTTTAAACCCTCAATAATTTCTTCAAACTCAAAATTCAGAATCCGGGCTGTAGCAATAGCTGCCAGGGCATTCGATACTGCAGTTGAGCCATATATGGGCAGATTAAATTTATAATAATTATTCAGTGTGAACTCTACTCCGTCAGGTCCCAAAAAATCAATATCAGTGGCATAGAAATGGGCAGCCTGGTTAAAGCCAAATTTAATAATGCGCTGGGTTTTGGCAAAGGATTCCATTCCGCTCACCAGCTCATCGTCAATATTCAGCACTGCAAAATCCTGGGGATTTAAATGCCTTACAAGTTCAACTTTCGCATCGGCAATTTTGTATTTGTCGCCCATACGGGCAAGGTGTGCTTCGCCAATATTGGTGATCACGCCTATATTGGGCTCTGCGACATCTACCGCCAACTTAAACTGCTGATGATTAATGATTCCCAGCTCAAGCAGGCCATACTGGTATTGTTTTTCAAGCTGAAGGAGCGTCGAGGTTACAACTGACGCGGAGTCGCAATCCAGAGGAGTTTCCAAGACCGGTCCTCTTTGAGAGAGAATTGCTGATAACATCCTTTTAGTGGTACTTTTCCCCTCAGTACCGGCGACTCCAATTATAGGAATATTAAAATTTCTTCGAAATTCCCGAATCTTTTTAAGATTCAGATTAACATAGTCTGAATACTCCGGCGGAGTTAACAGGGAAATCTCATCAGCATATAATTTTTCTAGATTTTTACTATTCAAGATATACCCTAATTCTGAAAATTTGCGGATTAAATTTAAATAGAATCAATGACCATATCCATGTCTTTCCGAGGAAATTTTTATCAGGTCATTTTCGCCATGAATTGAGCTAAAGAATTAATATGTAACTATGATCGTCAACTTTTCTTGAATTTTAATCAGAATAAATCACATTCAATAAATCGAATTTGTTGACGATTTGTTTCATTTTTTCTATATTAGCAACTCAACTTCAATTAACCCGTATGAAATATTTAAAAACGCATGGGATAGGATAGTGAATGCCGTTGAAACATATCAGCTAACGAAATATTATGGGAAGGGGCGGATCAAGGCACTGGAAGATTTTAATCTTTTGGTTTCTCCGGGAATGATATTCAGTCTGCTCGGTCCAAATGGCGCCGGCAAAACCACACTGATTAAACTATTATTAGGAATTTGCTTTCCCACCAGGGGAGATGCAAAAATTCTGGGGAAAAATATTAAAGATTACAGGGTTCACAGAAATATTGGTTACCTGGCGGAAAATCACCGTTTTCCGGATTTTTTAACGGCACAACAGATACTTTTTTCATACGGGAAGATGGGCGGAGTTAATTCTCTGGATCTGCGGGATAAAATTCCCAATCTGTTGGCGCTTGTACGCCTCAAAGAATGGGGAAATGTAAAAATTCGAAAATACTCCAAAGGCATGTTGCAGAGACTGGGAATTGCCCAGGCTCTCATTAATGATCCGGAACTTCTTTTCCTGGATGAACCTACCGATGGGATCGATCCGGTGGGCAGACGGGAGGTCCGAGACATCTTACTGGAGCTACGAAATCAGGGAAGGACCATTTTTTTAAATTCTCATCTTTTATCCGAAGTGGAACGTATTTCGGATGAGATCGCCATCCTCAAGAACGGTGAACTTATCGAAAGAGGGGATGTGCAGCAATTTATCTCAATTGAACATACCTATCAAATCAAGGTGGAAGATGGTCAATCTGCTTTACCCGGTATTCTGAAAGAACTGGAAATTGATTTGAAAATCAAAAATGATTCATATGTAGTATCAGTCTCTGACGAGCAGCAGCTCAATCATCTCGTCGATAAGATCCGGGAACAGAAGATCACAATACAGGCCATCATTCCCTATAAAATTTCTCTTGAAGATTTTTTTATCAAGGTTTTGGAGGAGTCTCAGCAACCATGATTTCGAAAATCTATGCACTTATTCAAATCACCTTTCGGGAATCATTTGCCAAGAAAACCTTTATGGCATTTTTTGGTATCTCAACCCTGATATGCCTGCTGTTTATGTTTGCTTTAAACCTGGATATCGTGGACGGAATGA
>CBDUVK010000066.1:0-11853 GCA_965370645.1 uncultured bacterium | reverse complement strand
AACGTGCAAGTGAGCCCATTTAAATATATTACCAGGTACAAAGATACTTATATCTTTCAACCCGAAATGGAAGTAATCAGTGTGAATTATTATTAAATATATAATGTAAGAAAAATCAGGATCAATCATGTTGAAGTTTTTGCATCTATTTATAACAGTAACAATATTTTTAGTTGGTCTCTTTTTATTCTGTGAGAGAGAGACCAATCCCGTTAATCCAAATCAACTCCCTAATACCTCCATCGCAAATATCCCAAAATCCGATGATACCCTCTTTGCACTCGTTACCCTTCATTGGGATGGGGAGGATTATGATGGTTTTATCTCTGCATATGAATATTGCTATACATCTTATCATGTATGGCAGGGAGATTCATTTGTTTTGGATTGGCAAAAGACTACAGAGACCAGTGTGACCATTCCATTTGAATCCAGTGACCTGTTAAATTATCAACGGTTTCGGGTACGTGCAATTGATGATAAAGGTGAAGTAGATCCGGAACCTGCACAGATACGGTTTTATACGGTACAAACCATTTTCCCGGAGACTGTGATCGAAGTTCCGGAAGATGAACAGCAGTTTTTTATCATCGACCATGTCACAGATTGGTGGGAAGGTGTACCTTTAAGGTTCACCGCATCGGATGCGGATGGAGAGGTGGTCGAATATGCCTGGCGGGTTGATGGAGCTGAATGGACCTGGACCACTGACACAAGTTTATTTCTGCCTCCAGATAATTTTCAACCACTTGATGGCCCCCATACAATTTCGGTCATCTCGCGTGATAATACCAATCTGGTTGATCCCATTGGAGATTCTATCACGGTAATCCTGGTTCAACCAAGCTTTGATAAAGATATTTTAATCATAGATGAGACGGATGATTCGCTATTTACCGGTCCTCTGCAGGCGTTCTATGGTAGAGATGATTTAGTAGATAGTTTCTATTATCGAATTTTCCTTCCCGATGGAGAATGGGATTTTTTTGCTAATGGAATGCCTCCCAAAACGGTATTGGGTCAATATAAACTGGTGATCTGGCATGCGGATAATCCTTACAGTAATGAACTGAATGTACATAAACTTCCCGAAAATATTGAAGACATCAAGGATTACCTGCATGTTGGCGGAGATTTTATCATGAGCGGCTGGCGAATTTTAAAATCTTTTGCGCAAGCAGACCCATTTCCCAAAACCTTTCAGGCAGGTTCCTTCATTCATGACTATCTCCACATTCTTGAAGCAGATGAAACTATTCTTATTCCCACAGATTTTGTCGGCTGTAATCCCTGGCCTCAGGTTACCGATACCATGTATGTCGATTCTGATAAACTGTCTGTGTGGCCCTATAGCGGGATGCTGGGTCAGATAAATATCATGCCCAGGCGGACTGGATTTACAGATGTCATGTATGTCTATGCCAATCTTATCAGCAGCACTTATTATCTCGGGCGAGGTCAACCGGTCGGTATCCGTTATTACGGATCAGTTTTCGACACCATTGTGTTAGGTTTTCCTCTGTTTTTCATTCGAGAGGATTATGCCATGATTATGGCCGACCGTATGTTGAGCAGTCTTGGTTATAGATAATTAAATAAAATGTAATGCCTATCAGAGGTGTTTAAACCATGATACCAGTAAAATATTTAACGGTAAATTTATTAATCCTGTTTTTCATCAATATCCTATTCGCGGGAAACACTGGAAAAATTGCGGGACAAGTGATGGATAAGTCCAGCGGGGATCCGCTGATTGGAGTCAATGTTGTTGTGAAGGGAACTCATTTAGGAGCGGCAACTGATGAAGATGGCTTCTATTTTATCCTTCAGATTCCCCCCGGAACTTATGACATTGAATTCAATTATATTGGATACCATAATCTAAACGTTAAACAACTCCGGGTCAAAGTAGATCTTACCCAAACTCTCAACGTGGAACTTGAATCGGATGCTGTAGAAGGACCGACGATTGAAGTTATCGCTGATCAGTTGATCGTTCAAAAAGATGTTACCTCAACCCGCCGGACTGCCTCCCGGTCGGATATTGAGGAGACACCGGGATTTCAATCTACGAATGACATCTTCTTACTCCAGGGAGGTTCATTTGTAGATCATGGTGCCCAGGCGATATCCCTCGGTGAAGGTATTCAGCTTCAAGTAAGAGATGAAAGCCTGAAAGATATACATGTACGAGGAGGAAGAGGTGGTGAAATATTATATATGGTAGATGGTGTGCCTGTTACCCATCCCATCTATGGAGGACGCGATGTCCTAAATTTGAATGTTGTGGATGTACAGGAGATGGAACTGCTAACCGGGGCATTTAATGCTGAATATGGCCAGGCACAATCTGGCGTAGTCAATATTACAACACGTTCCGGTGGAGAACGATATCAGGGAGGAATTGAATATAAGACCGCAATTGTAGATCTGATTTCTGATAATCACGACTTTCGCTATACTTCATTTTATGTGGGTGGACCGGAACCCATAACCCGGAAGTTATTGCCATCAATAGGGTTACGTTTTCCCGGGAAGTTAAACTTTTTCTTATCAGGAAATGCCACCCTATCTGATACTCCCTACAACAATGGCAGGCAACGCGACGATTTATCAATTTTTGGAATACAATTCGCCAAATTACAGGATAATATGGGTAATCTGAATGCCAAGATAAACTGGACTCTCTCAAATAGACTGTCACTTATTCTCAGTTATCATGGTTCATCAAATAGCTGGAGTCCATACGATTGGCTATGGATTGACCAATCGAATAAAATGGCCGAATATAGCCGAAAAAATCAAAATTTAAACTTTTCTGTGAAACATACTCTCTCTAACTCCACCTTCTACAATTTGAATTTTGGATACCTTAAGGTAGATTATCAAGGATCTTTAAACGGACTTCAACCATCCGACTTCTGGACATTCTACAAGGATGGAAATGAATATGACTATGAAACATACATTAAAAATTTTAGTGGTGCTCCCGATTCGCTGAAAACTATTGCTAAAGTACCTCAAACCGATGTATATGGCTTTATTGATGATCAGAGTTATTCCAGTATCTGGCGGGATGATTTAACACATTCCCTGAGTTTTACAGGTGACATAACCTCCCAGATTCATCCTGATCACCTGACCAAAGCCGGAATTGACATAAGATATAACGATCTGCAGTATGTAGATATTCAGGATGGTGGCTATGTGCTTTCAAAATATGGGGAACATGTTTTTAGAAACGATCCGGAATTCCCAAAACCAATCGGCCCATTTCCGGAATTCGGATTAAATCGCTGGGTCTTCCAATCATTTCCTACGATTGGAGGCATGTATCTTCAGGACAAATTTGAAAAAGAGGCATTAATCATCAATGCGGGAGTAAGATTCGATTGGTTACTCTTGGGTCCTTCGGTAATGGAGGATGACTTTAAACAGCAGTGGGAAGCTGCCACCGGATTAGAAGCAAATTGGAAAGCATATAAATATAAAATCAGTCCCCGATTTGGAATTTCATTTCCGATTACTGAGCACACAGTTCTCTTCTTTTCATATGGACACTTTAATCAGTTACCGGAAATGCAGTATTATTATCGGGATCCATATACCGGTAGTTTCACAGGTAATCCTTTTCTGGATTATGAACAGACCATTTTATATGAATTTGGATTTACCCATCAATTCTCGCGGGATTGGGCCATTGATATAAAAAGTTATGCGAAAGATATTTCTCAGCAAGTTCAAACTACTGAATTACGTGCATCACTGGGATTACCGGTCTATCTATATGATAATAAAGGGTATGCCCGGGCACGGGGATTAGAATTTGAGCTGATTAAGCGCTATTCTAATTTTTTCTCCGGAAAAATAAATTATACTGTTCAATGGGCCAATGGATATTCTTCATCCGCTTTTGATGACTATATTCGTTCAATAAATGATTTTCCCAACCCAATCCGTGAAAGACCCTTGGATTGGGATATTCGTAATCAAGTTATCTTTCAAGTGGCAATTTCGGCACCAGAGAACCGGGCGCCCAAGTTGTTCGGACTTAGTTTAGGGGATAATTGGGTTATTTCAGTTTTATCCCGGTTCGCCTCAGGACAACCGTATACACCTTTTACTTTAGATCCTGCTGTAGCCCAGGTAACAGAGAATACTGTTTCTGCCCCGCTTACTACCATCACTGACTTAAAACTAATTAAAACCTTTAGGATTTTTGGTACCCGGTTGGGTATTTTTGCAGAACTCTTCAACATCTTTAATCATAAAAACGTTCAAATCCGCTACGGATTTAATAATTACACTGGTAAGCCGTATGTTTACGGTGATATAGATCCACAGCTTACCACCGTAGGATTATCACGACTCATCAGTTGGTATAATATGCAAACCCGTTTGGATCCCCGGCAGTTTGCATCGTTCCGGCAGATACGTCTGGGCATGAAAATAGATTTTTAAATGGAGTGAGGAAATTTAGTATCTAAAAATTGGTTGGGTAAAAATTCGTGTGAACTCAAAGTTTATTTAAGGATTTTTAATTTGAATAAAATTGGTATTTTTCTGTTTTTTTTCATGTTAAACAGTATGAACATATTTGCTCAACAGAATGTAACCTTGGATTGGAAGATGCACGATGTGGGTAAAGTGCGGCAGTTTATTTCAAATATTGGCAGTCTCTGGCCCACCGGGGTATTATGGGGTAGCTGGACCGGTTTGATATATTGTGAATTCCCACCAATCAGTTTTGAAGAACATGTTGGTGAAGGTGGAATATGGATTGGCAGTTTTTTGGGGGATGACACTCTTGTCTCGGTCAGCGCTAGCTGGAATTCCGGACAGGAATTTTATCCCAGCGCTGAACCCTGGGATACTATCTGGGTGGTTTCGAAAAATGATACTGTTGATATTCCTTATCTGCCGGGATATGTTGGTATATCAGATCAGGATTTTATTTGTCGATACAGTGATTATAGCATAGCTAACCTTGCTGCACACCAACCGCTATATTTGGATGTTATTCAGATTAGTTATGCCTGGAGTTCGCCACCGCTGGATGAAATAATCGTTTATAATTTTTATATCACTTCAAGTCGGTACAATCTGAGAGACCTTTATATGACCTATTGGTTGGATGGAAATGTCGGTTACCGTGGTCAGGGGTGGGCTTTTGCCCTGGATGATTATTCTGTGTATTATCCACAGCATCATATGGGAGTTTCCATGGATGCCCCGGGTGGTATTGATGGCCTGGCCTATAGCCCTATCGGCATGAAAATAATTCCTCCGGATGATATAGACCCGGACAGTATTCGCTGGACATTTAACTGGTATGAAGGCGGAAGTGGCAGTACACCGCCGCCCCGGGATGGGGATCGATATCTCCAGATGGCTGAAGGTGTAATCATGCAAAATCAATTGGAGCCAGTGGGTTCGCAGTTTATGATCTCCTTTGGTCCTTTTGATCTTAATGTGGGAGATACCATAAATTTTACTGTCGGTGAAATATTAGGCGAGGGCATCAATGGATTACTTGAAAATGCCGATCGTCTGGATTGGCTCCGGCAAAATGATTTTCATGTTCCTTCACCCCCCCCCATGCCGCCGGTACGGGCAGATATCCGGGATCATGAAGTGCTATTCAGGTGGAATGCTTTGCCAGGTCAATTAAATCCGGAGACCTATTTCGATCCTTATCGGGGAGATAGTGCAGCAGTACCATTTGAAGGTTATCGTATCTACAAGAGTACCACAAGCGCCCGTGGACCCTGGACACTTCTGGCTCAATATGACATACCGGATAATGACTATTTCGAGAATACCGGTTTAGATAGTATGTATATTGATCTTGGTCTTTTGAATAATTTTGAATACTATTATACTGTAACTGCATTTTCCAAACCGGATATAACAATTAATTTTCCCTCACAGGAATCCAGCCGTAATGCCAATGCGTTAACCATCATTCCCGGGCCAGCGCCGCCGGCAGAAGTGGGTAAGGTTGCGGTGGTACCGAATCCCTATCGGGGCGATATTGCATATTATCAGTATAATCCGCCCTGGGAAAGACCCGGTTCCACCCGGGATCGCTGGCTGGAACAGGATCGGCGAGTTCAATTCATTAATTTACCAGCCCAGTGCGAAATTCGGATCTATACCGTGGCTGGAGATCTGGTTCGGACACTTACACATAATAGTTATGAGAAAGGTTTTGAAGATTGGAATTTAACCTCTGATATCGGACAGGCAGTTGCCAGCGGTATTTACCTGTTCACTGTACAAAATATTAAATCAAGTGAAGTTCAAACCGGTAAATTTGTAATTATTAAGTAGAATAATTGAGGGAGTAAAGATCCTTTATGAAATATCTTCATACTTTTATTGTTTTATTATCATTGATTCTAATAAATAGCAATCTCTTGGGCCAATTTACGACCATCGATTACAAGCTTCATAATGTTGGAAAAATAAGGCAATATGTCATTAATATGGGAAAGTTGGATGATAGTGCTGATAACAAATACAGTAGTTATCGAGGGCTATTGTGGTCTGAAATGCCAGTAGGTAGTAATGAAGAACACATTTTTCAGGCCGGAATCTGGGTTGGAGGAATCACACCTCAGGGAGATACATTAGTCTCTGTAACTCGTTCTCATTTTACATACTCTGAATTTTTTCCCACTGCAGAACCCTGGGATACTATCTGGGTAGTCACCAGGGGGGATACCGCAGATATACCCTACTGGCCACGCTATGGGGCTGTATCTGACCAGGATTTTGTCTGCCGCTATAATGATTATACCATTACCAATATTGAGAATCATACTCCCATGTTTCTGGATGTGATTCAATGGAGTTACGCATGGAGTTCTGAGCCCTTAGACGAATTTATTATTTACAATTATGATGTAATCCCAACTCGAATAGATTTTCAGGAGGTGTTTGTAGGATTCTGGTTACATGGGGAAATCGGTAATAATGATGTGGGGAGTAATTTTATTGATGAATGGACTTATTTTATCCCTGAGAAATTTTTAGCAGTGGGAGAGGATAATGAAGGGGGGGACGATGGAAACACCTACAGTCCGATTGGGATAAAAATTCTGGAGCCAACCGATCCCAGTAAAATATTTACCTTTAAGTGGTACGATCACGAGGATCTTAGTGGTTGGGGAAGAGATCCATTGCGTTACAAGTTGGGGATGAGTAGTGGCGAAATTATGCAAAATCGACCTGATATTGAACGTGCTCATATTTCGGTCTGTTTTGGCCCCTGGAATAATGTGGTAGCCGGGGATACATTACATTTTGAAATTGCCAATGTTTTTGGCAAAGGGCGCGAGGGAATGTTAGTCAATGCAGATTATCTGGAGTTTCTGAAAAGCCGGGATTACCGGGTTCCCTCTCCACCACCACCGCCTCCACTTCGCATAGCGATTGGCAATCAGAAAACGAGTATTTCCTGGAAACCTCAACCGGGTGACGTTAATCCGGAATTATATTCCGATCCCAATAGAGGCGACGGTGAATCTCAACCATTTGAAGGATACCGGTTGTATAAGAGCACCAGCAGTTCCGCAGGTCCCTGGACTCTACTGGGAGAATATGATCTCCCGGACAATGATTTTGGTCCAAACACTGGTATTCAGTATGATTACGAGGATGTGGGTTTATTGAATAATTTTGAATATTATTATAGCATAACTGCTTATTCAAAACCAGATTCTGCAACGAGTTTTCCTTCACTTGAATCAAGCGTAACAATAAATGCACAGACTGTGATACCGGGTACACCTCCACCTGAAACTGTAGGGGAAGTGGCGGTGGTTCCCAATCCCTACCGGGGGGATGTGGCCTATTATGATTTTAATCCAAAATGGGAAAAACCGGATGGCACCAGACAGTTCTGGATGGAGCAGGATCGACGGATTCAGTTTATTAATTTACCAAATAAATGTGAGATTAAAATCTATACTCTTTCAGGAGATCTGGTAGACACCATAAATCATGATAACCCGGACCGGGGATTTGAAGATTGGAACCTGACCTCCTCTATCGGACAAGCAATCTCCAGTGGTATTTATCTCTTTACCGTGGAAGATCTTAATATGGGAAAAGTGCAAATTGGTAAATTTGTGATTATTAAATAAAATGAAAAAATTTAATCGAATGATATTATAGGATGTCAACTATGTTCAAGAGAGTATGTATTTTGATGATTTTAGTACCCATGGTTATTATGGCTCAATACGAACGACCCGGTAGTTCGGACGCCCAGTTCTTAAAAATAGGAGTGAGTCCAAGGGCAGCAGCTATGGGTGGAGCTTTTATATCGGTGTCTAATGGGGCTGAAGCAACCTATTATAATCCCGCTGCACTATCCCGTATTCAAAATATGGATTTTATGTTTACTCATACGTCATGGTTTGCCGGAATAAATCATGAATTCGCTGCCGCTGTTAAAAATTTTGGAAATATTGGTACTTTTGGTATTTCTGTTATTGCCTTATACACAGATGAAATGAAGGTTAGAACACCGTTACAACCTGAGGGAACGGGTGAAACTTTTTATTCCGGAAACTATAAGTTTGGCCTCTCCTATTCCAGATATCTTACCGATCGTGTTACTTTCGGGGGCACCTTTAATTTTGTCCATATGGCATTATTCCAGGATATTAAGGCTAATGCAATTTCCGGAGATATTGCGGTTCTTTATGTGACTGATTTTCGTGGATTTCGCTTCGGTATGAAAATTGCCAACTTTGGGTCGGAAATCACATATGTTAATGAATCGTATCCTCAACCAACCAATTTTCAATTCGGACTCTCCCTAAATGCTCTTGAAACAGGTACTCAAGAACTGCTCGTTGCATTTTCTGCCACTAAACCGAATGACGGAAAACCCTTGGGTCAATTCGGTTTGGAATGGAATTGGACTAAAATAGTGTATTTGAGGGGAGGATACGAACTTAACCATGAAGTCGCTTCTTATTCTTTCGGTGGCGGACTTCATTGGGATGTTTCCAATCATCTGTTAAAGTTTGATTATTCTTACAGTGATTTTAGCCTTTTGGGAGGAGCTCATCGTTTCAGTCTGGGCTTCACATTTAATTAATTTTTCTAAATCTGCATGAAAAAATGACTTTTAAATATCAATTTTTTTTTACTTTTTTGGCGATACAATCCCTAACCTATGCCCAGATTGAATTTGACTATTCATATTATAAGAATTTTGTGCGTCACTCTGAAGGAGAATTTTGCACCCATATCCCTCCTGCAGCATCCTTTGTTGCCTATCTGAATAATGACCTAAGCAGGATTCTATTGGAAAATGCCCCCCGCTGGGAAACCGGTGGAGATCCAAATATCACCGGAGCCGGGGTTTTCGGAGTAGAGTTAGGTAATTTTGCCCAGCCTTCAGCCAGTGCCGGAGATAGTATTTTTATGCGATTTAATTGCCTGAAAACTGGCCAGCAGGGGATTCTTTCCGAATATCTTAATCAGATACCTTATCACTATTTTCCAAAGACCCTTTATTTATTTTCTGTGAGTTTGCCCTCGAAACCCTTCCAGATTAATTTGGAAATCACTCCGGAACATTTCCGGTTATTGACCTGGGCATCTCAAAATAATGTAAACTTCAATGTGTATCGCCGGATGGTAAAAGATACCGTTTTTCAGGTACAGTCGCGGATGCAGTATGAATTGATTGCAGAAAACCTGACAAGTTCCATGTTTCTTGATACTACCTCCTCCAGTGAACCTCATGGTTATGTCGTCATACCTGAAATGAGTGGGAGATTTGGCCCTCATTCTGATGAAGTTGTGGATTTCCCGTCAACTCCCTATAATGTACAAGCGGCAGTGGCCTATAGTCAACCCTTCACAGTTGCGGTCACCTGGTTGCAACCTGGAGATACAACAGATGTGGAATATCGAGTGTACCGTTCGGATCAAGCCGGGGTTGCGATAGATTCGTCTCATTTAGTGGCCGAAACTGATAAAATTTATTACCTCGATTCTCTGGTCACATATGGTGAAACATATTATTATAAAGTACTGGCCATTAACTCTATCGGTGTACTCAGTTCTCCTTCTAATGAGACATCAGTAACTGTTCAGCAATTTGCCAACGGCGATCCTGATCTCGATATCCTGCATATATCAAGATCACCGAAATATCCCCGATATGAGGTAGAATATGATCCGCCGGGTTATAATCCTCAATTGATTGCCGGTACCCATAACATTAAACATTATCCGGACCCCGGAGAAATGCTAAAATATTCTGCGATCATCCGGAATAGTGGGGGTGGGACTATTGACAATTTTGAAATTTTCTGGTACATCGATAGCCTTCTGGTGATGACTGAAAATGGGGGGAGATTATTCCCGCGCCAACAGATACGGACCACTATCCAACATCCCTGGTCTCTTCAACCTGTACAGATACGTTGTGAAGTCCATGGACAACCGATAGTGAATGAAGTAACCATGCAAAACAATGCACTTCCGATTCGTTCAAATGCACTATCCTTTCATTTCCATGCCGAAAAAAATATTCTGGATCTGTTTGAAGCTAATCAAAACCCTATGGGATCCTACAGTTTTGAAGATTGGGCACAATTTCAGGTTAGAAAAATAAATCAATTTTTCAGTGAGGCTGTTTATCCGGGTATCACTCCCAATGGAGTACCTGAGGCAGTGTTCTTGGACACAGTCAGTTATTATCCCAATGGCGTATTGCCCTCAGGTGGTACACATGCACCACATCATGTTCTCTGGGATGGACAGTGGGGATTTACAGGAGATCCTAATGCTATAAACTATTTTCAGAATATTGTCTTGAACCAAAATAATGGAATGGATTGGGCCTTGCTTCATGAATTGGGACACCAGATCGGATTAATCGATCTTTATAATATGGATGTCCAGGAAAGTGAGTTTCAGGTTATGGAACCACGGACCGGCAGCAAGCCGCCCCTTACCCCGATTGCGTGGGATGTCTTATATTATTGTAGCCGGAGCGATTTCATGATGCATTCCAACTATCAAAATGGATTTTCCGATCATTCGGCGGGTGCTTTGTTAAGAAATTTGAGTAAAAGACGTGGATATTTTGGCGATTACCTGGCTGATCTCCCTGCGGAGAACATCCTCACTGTTCGATATCCCAACAATTCGTTTATGAATGATGCAGAGATCTGGATTTATCAGATGCAGGATAATATAATCCCGAATACTCCAAAATTTCGGGGATATACAGATAGTTTAGGCATTTATACCTTTCCTCACTATACTGACTCTCTGTATGAGGGGGGAATCTCGGTTCAAAATCCTTTTTCAACTATCTTTAGTCCAAATCCTCATGTGGTTGGAACCAATTCCGTTCTCTTTCTAAGAGTCGTGAAAGGCGATAGTGTAGGCTACCAGTTTATGGATATTTGTGATTTTAATGTTGCCTATTGGGAAGGCCATACAAATGAAGCTACTTTTAATATTCAGGTGGAAAATTGGTTTATAATCCCTGCTTCAGCAGTTTCCAAATCAGGGTCCGAAATTCCGGGTCAATACAGGCTCTTCCAAAATTATCCAAATCCTTCTAATCCGGAAACCATAATTCGTTATCATCTGCCTGATAATTCAGAAGTCACGCTGACCATCTATGACATTCTGGGCAGAAAAATTAGGGTACTCATACAACGGTTTCAATCTGCCGGTAAATATTCAGTCCGCTGGAATGGTCGGGATGACCTGGGTTTGGCAGTATCGAGTGGTATTTATATATATCAATTGAGGGCGGATAATTTTATTGAGACTAAAAAATTAATTCTGATGCGATAAAGTTTAATT
>CBDUVK010000065.1:0-11878 GCA_965370645.1 uncultured bacterium | reverse complement strand
AGATAAAAGAAATTAGAGGGGAAAATGACAGTTGAACAGACCTATGAGTTTATGAAGGAAAAGCTGTCCAAATTTTTACCTGATTTTGAAATAAAATATAAAGCAGAACTGGCATTCCAGATAAATAAGCTGAAAAAAGAGAAAAACGCCATCATCCTGGGGCATAACTATATGGAGCCTGCTCTGTTTCTCTCCATACCGGATATTGCAGGGGACTCCCTAGAACTCGCCCGTAAAGCCGCGGAAACCGATAAAGATATCATTATATTTTGCGGAGTGAAATTTATGGCGGAAACTGCTAAAATACTGAATCCCTCAAAGACCGTTTTATTACCGGCCCAGAAAGCCGGTTGCTCACTGGCTGAGAGTATCAGCGCCAGTGATGTACGAAAATTAAAGAAAAAATATCCCGGTGTTCCAGTAGTAACCTATGTTAACACCTATGCTGATGTAAAAGCGGAAAGTGATATTTGCTGTACATCCGGTAATGCAGCTAAAGTTGTAGAATCACTAAAAACGGACTCGGTTATTTTTCTACCGGACGAATTTCTGGCGATGAATGTAGCCCATGAAACCGGAAAACGAATCATATTTCCTACCCGTACCCCGCGTTCCGGAAAGAATCAAGAGTTGGATTATGAAATAATCGGCTGGACCGGACGTTGCGAAGTCCATGAAAAATTTACCGTTGATGATATTGAAAATGTCAGAAACCAGTTTCCTGAGGTGGTAATCCTGGCGCATCCGGAATGCAGTCCGGAAGTGGTTCAGGCATCGGATTTTTCAGGAAGCACTTCTGCAATGATTAAATATGTGGAGGAAGTTGCAGCGCCCCAGTACCTGCTGCTCACAGAGTGTTCAATGGGAGATAACGTTGCCGCCGCTAACCCGGGTAGAGAGATGCTCCGGTTATGCAGTGTCCGCTGTCCGCATATGAATGAAATTACGCTGGAAGAGACCTTGCAATCCTTACAAAAGATGCGCTATGTTATCGAAGTACCGGAAGAAATCAGAAAGCGGGCTTTAGCACCCGTACAAAAAATGTTGGCTATTGGCTGATTGATTTTTATTGCCGTACAAATTGAAGAGCGGTTTGCTCACCATTAAATAAGTAAAACAGATGACAGACCATTTAGAAACCGAAGTACTGATTTTAGGATGTGGGATTGCTGGCGGGATCGCGGCGCTTCAGCTCGCTGATAGCGGCATACCGGTTACTGTCATTACCCGGGCCAACCATCCGGAAGAGTCCAATACCCTCTATGCTCAAGGTGGTATTATCTATAAGGGAAAGGATGACTCGCCCGCCCTTCTTGCCGAAGATATTGGACGAGCCGGGGCCGGCCACTCAAATCCCAGAATGGTTCAGATTCTTGCAGAAAAAGGACCTCCGCTGGTTGAAGAGATTTTACTTAAAAATTTAAAGATACCTTTCGACCGCAGTGATAGCGGCGAATTTTCGTTCTTTACGGAAGGAAGTCATTCAACTGCCCGCATTTTACATTCAAAAGATAATACCGGCGAAATCATACAGAAGTACATTACCGATAATCTAAAAGACCATCCAAATATTCAGTTACTGACCGGCTATACTGCAGTGGATCTGTTAACTCCCTCACACCATTCTCTCAACCGGTTAGATGTATATAACAGCCACACCTGCTCCGGTGCATATGTTTTTGACCAGGAGAAGGGGTATGTACTTCCCATAGTGGCCCGCAAAACAATTCTGGCCACAGGTGGTTTGGGACAGATTTACCTGCGCAGTAGTAATCCCTCCTGGGCCCGGGGTGATGGACTTGCCATGGCCTACCGGGCAGGTGCCCGGGCTATAAATTGTGAATTTATACAATTCCATCCCACCACATTTCACTACAAAATGGCTCCTCATTTTCTCATTTCGGAATCTGTCCGTGGTGCCGGTGCCAAGCTTGTGGATGATAAAGGTACGCCCTTTATGACTAAATACGAATCGGAATGGGAAGATCTTGCGCCCCGGGATGTCGTCTCCAGGGCTATCCATCAAGAAATGTTAGTCCGGGATATTCCTAACGTATATTTAGATTTTGTCTCATACATTCCGCCTTCTGAAATAAAATCCAAATTCCCTAAGATATATCAAAGCTGTCTTGATTATGGAATTGATATCAGCAAAGAACCGGCTCCGGTAGTCCCTGGAGCGCACTACTTTTGCGGTGGTGTCTGGGTGGACGAATGGGGCCAGGCAACAATTGAAAATCTATATGCCGTCGGTGAGGTGGCCTGTACCGGGGTTCACGGCGCAAACCGTCTGGCCAGTGCTTCTCTGCTGGAAGGTCTGGTCTGGGGTTATCTGAGTGCTCAGCATATTAAAGAAAATCTGAAAGACTCTGTCAAACCAGAACCTGGAAATTTCCCCCCCTGGCGGGATTTAGGAATGGAGAATCCGGATCCGGCCCTGATCAGCCAGGACATGACATCAATAAAAAATATCATGTGGAATTACGTCGGATTAATGCGCTCTTCAGATCGCCTGGCCCGGGCACTCCGGGAGCTACGCAGTCTGGAGTTTGAAATAGAACGGTTTTACCGGGTCACAAAGATTTCAGACAGCCTGATCGGATTACGGAATGCGGTGAGATCAGGAATTATTGTAGCCTCAGCCGCCTGGGCCAATAAGAGAAGTATGGGCTGTCACTACCGCTTATCTTAAATGAGATTATTACAAAATCTGATTCTTTACCCATTTTTCTAATCCCCCCACCACAATCAGTTCCTGTGCGGCGGTTCCCACCGGACTGATATGATATTCTCTGCTTTCCACTTCGATAAGACATTTCCGGAAATCAACCGTTGCTGTAATACCAGTCCGTAAAGATAATTTCCCGGTGCCGAAACGTTTCTTCAGATCACGAATCAAATCAGGCGCTTCAATCACCAGAAAACCATTATTCAGGGCATTCCTTTTATAAGTTTCGTTAAGTGAACCCGCCAGAACCAGGGCAATTCCTTTGTATTTTAAGGAAGTTGCTGCCTGTTCTCGAGAACTGCCGGTGCCAAAGTTAAATCCTCCCGCCAGAATATCACCCTGTTGGGCAATATTTTTAAATTCCAGATCATAATTTTCCATGACCACGCTCGCCTGCTGCTGGGGAGTAAAATCATCCAGGTAAGTATATTTTCCAGGATAGATACCATCGGTATTGAGATTATCCTGATGACAAAATATAATTTCTCCCTGCAAGCTATCAGGAAATCCGGGAATAATTTTCAGCTCTGTATCACTGTCAGCACTAGTTGGATTCTCCTTTATATGTCCTAAGGTTTCAGTTTCAGGCCACTCTCCGGGAAAATCGATGAATCCGGACAGAGCGGATGCAGCCACTACAGCCGGTGAACCCAGATATGCAGCGGCATTTCGAGAACCCATACGTCCCTTAAAATTCCGGTTCGTTGCTGAAATCCCCACTTCCCCATCCTCCAGCAGACCTATCCCCAAACCGATACATGGTCCACAACCAGGTGGCAGCGGGATGGCACCTGCTTGAAGCAGAGTATCCCAATCTCCCCGGTTTTTACTCTCTTGCTCTACTTCACTTGATGCCGCAGCAATATAAAACTCCACACCCGGGGCGATTTTTTTACCCTTAACTATAGCAGCTGCTTCGGACAGGTCATCCACCCTGCTGTTCACGCAGGAGACCAGATATGCTTTGTCTATTTTAAGTTGTTTCTGACGTATATCCCTTACTGCAGTCATATCTTTTACTGTATTGGGACCGGAAACGTGAGGTTGGACCGTTTCCAACTCCAACACCAATTCTTTAGTATAGGCAGCATCTTTATCCGACTGAAATTGCGAAAATTCTCTCTGTAATTTTTCTAATCGCTCCTGATTTAGACGGGGATGTTGACCTTTGCCATCCTCATCAGACGGGACTCCGGCAAGACCTCTTGATTTGACACGGGCAATGCGTTGACCCAACCATGAGAAAGTTAGTTCGTCAACTGGAAAAAGACCCACCAGGGCACCCCATTCTGTGGTCATATTGGCAATGGTCAGACGTTGATCGATATTCAGATATTGTATTCCATCGCCGATAAATTCGACGGCACAATTGAGTACCTCATCATGATTAAAAAATCCACACAGGGTAATAATCACATCCTTTCCGGTAACCCCGGGTTTCAATCTTCCGGTCAGTTCAACCTTAACTACCGGAGGGACTTGCCACCAGGTTCTGCCGGTAGCCCAAAGGGCTGCAGCATCAGTCCGCACAATGGGTGTCCCCAGACATCCTAATCCACCATACATATTGGAATGACTGTCGGAGGCAACCACCATCCTTCCCGGCCAGGCATAACCTTCCTCACAGATGATCTGGTGCCCAATCCCGCGGCCAGCCGGATAGAAATCGACTCCCATCTTTTTGGCAAACGCTTCAATCTTGCTATATTTTTCAAGGTTTTTCTCACTCCTATCCTGCACATTATGATCAAGTGTATAAACCGGTTGCCTGGGATTGGCCATTTTACGGGCACCAATACTATGGAATTTGGGAATGACCGCCCCGGTATTATCATGGGTCATCACATAAGCGGGTTGAATAGATATATAATCACCACAGCTTACACTTTGTCCAGCATCCAACCCCACAGCATAGCGCTGGGCAATTTTTTCCACCATTGTCTGCGCCATTATAGCTCCTTTTAACATGATTTATTAAAATTGAATTCTTATTTCTACTCTAAAATTTAACTGAAAGATGAAGCCCTTTGAAATATAAATTTAAGTCAAAATATACTTACACATACATAACTATAATTATTTACTCGGCTTGGTTTTATGAAAATAATAGAAGATGCCATTTTATAAAAACGAGATATGAGATATCTGAACTCTCCCCCCTGTCTGCCTGTCCGAATACCAGGACGGCTAGCAAACCATAATGAACATCGATGAAAAACAAAAAGGGACTCTTCATGTTGACATCATGAAAGAGTCCCTTTACATTGAAATGTTAAAATATTATTACTGCTGAAGCAACTGATCCCTTTTTTGATTCCATTGGACCCAATCCGATTTTCCGTCTTCCAATAGATCAAAATCAGATTTTTCAAAACTTCCATCGGGTCTGATCACAACCTGTTGCTGGGCCTTCACAATCTCCATCCACTGGGCTACGGATACATCCCGCGGACCCTGAACGTCGGTCGGACCTGGAACATCCCGGGGAGGACCAATCGGTCCGGTCTGTTGCTTGGGAACCATTCCTGTTGGCGAAACCCGGGGAGAAACTTCAACCTCCCCATCATAGACCCGCACTGTGGTAAGGGAGTCTTCGGCTACATCAACTCTGTAAATTGTGCCGCGGACTGCGATTACCGCCGTGGGAGATTTGACAGTTACATAGTCATCCTCCGTAAAAATCTTGCGAATGGTAGCCCATAAGCTGCCAATACTCAAAAAGGAGCTGGCTTGAATCTTTTCCTTGGCTACTTTGATATCCTCCAGAGTGTAAATGGAATTTTCGTCAATACGAACAACGTCACCGTTATGTAAAGTTATTTCACAGCGGGATTCCCTTTTGGTCTCAATTTTATCTCCGGAAAAAACATCCATGTTGAAGTGCGCCATTCGCAACTCCGAACTTCCCTCCTGAATGACAAATACCCGGTTTAGCGGGAAAGTAACTTTACCAACAGGTTCACGGCTCGTGGAGGTAAATGCAACAAGGACTAAAAACAGTCCTGCGAATATACCTCCTCGCACTAGCTTTTGCATATGAACCTCCAATTTTCTCAACATATTTAAAATTATGTATTTAGACCAATAAAACAGACGGCCTTCTATTTGGTGCGAACCAGATCCCCGGTTTTCATACCTGTGCCAGAGACGATAATCGCCTTACATGCCTTCCCTTCGCCGATATCCTGTGCCACCTTTACCCGGCCAATCATAGTTTCTTCACTTCCCAGCGATATACCGGTATCAGGATCAATGATATCTTCACCCTGGGAATATACTGCAAATTCCATACCCTGTTTAACTCCCCCTGCGGAACCAGGCTTCATATAGAGAGTTCCGTCAGCATTTACTTTTATAATCTTTCCCTGCCAGGGAATTTTTTCCATGGCTTTGGAAATGTATCCCACACATTTATCGATAGATTTGCGGCTCGCTTTACCCACCAGGGTATTATCCCAATGGGTGGGATTCCCAAAATCGATATCTTCTATCCTGATTTTATCCAAACCGGTGGCGCCTTCTTCACCCTCCGCAGTTTCGGCTAAAATTATTTCGGCTGTTGTGGTATTGACTAACCTTATATCCACCACCGCTCTGGCTTTGCGTTTGGTCACCTTAGCACCGAACCCCAGTTTACCCAAAGATCCGCCAATGCCTGACTTCTTCTCTCCAAATTCAGAGACACTTCCCATCACCATCAATTCTACACCTAATAATTTACCAACCTGAGCTGCACTCTGGGGAGTAACGGCACCGGACATACCAAGACCCTGTTCTTCAAGAATTTTGGAAAGTTCCTGCCTTTCAATAACCATGAAGTTCCCACTTTTTACAAGGTCGGTCACCAACATATCGGCCAGTCCTGTCCCGATATTATGACCCCAACCACTGCGGTCCTCAAAATCTACTACAGCAATTCTTTTTTTCAGACCCTTGAGGTCACCAGCAAAAAGTTGAACAGAAAAGATGACTATAATGATACAGATTAGAGCACTCTTCATGGGCTCGATTCCTCCTGTATAGTTTGTTTGCCTAATTTGGCAACAATCGTATTTTGGGTGACATTAATAACTTCAATAGTATAGGGAGAAAAATCTTTCATCACCAGCTCCTCTGCCACCTGATTAGCGGTACCGCGTACATCCAGATCAAACAGGGCGGTGTGCTGGGAGTAATCACGCTGATAGACATTTTGTACACCCCGAACATAATAAGGAAGCATGTTTTTTATTTTCACCAGATCTGAGTAGCTTTCCACATTCATCAGGCGCAGGTTTATAGTAGTCCCGCTATAGACATCCTTTTGCCAGCGATCAATGATTTTACCGGATAGATCTTCAGCTGCCAGCTGGGCTGCCTTTTTCAGAGCCTGAGTTCCTCCTGACAGCTGATCGATATGCGCCGCCGCGGATTGTTGGCTGGTGGTGGCAATGATGGTAGCATCATCGGCCCGTAATACCCGCAGATTTACAGTTGCCTGGCAAGACAGCATCCCGGCCTGAGCAAGTGCAGAGGGGCCGCCGGTTGCGACCTTGGAGACTGCCTTTCCCACGATGAGTACTTCAGCGCCACTCTGGGTGGCAATACTCACCGCCGCAGCCTCATCACCTTCCAGGGTAGCCATAATAGCGTCCTTTTCGATTTTTCGCATCGCAGCATCCCGATCGACAAAAGGGAAACCTTTTTCCAACAAGTCATTCATGATTTCATTCTCGGTGGTATTCATGTCGATAGTCCAGCTGTAATAATGGCTATCCATGTTTTTCTCATCGACAATAACCATCACACGCGGTTTTCCTTTCCTGGTAATAAGCAGGCCCAGAGCAGCCAGATTATCTTTCAAATTTCCCTTACGCACCAGGGCTTTAATGGTGACAACCATGATATACTCACCTTCCCTGGTTTTTCCCATAATTTCATAGCGCTCCACATAGCCCTGAGATTGGCTATATATCCGGTCCTCGATCGTCTGGTAGTTCTGTACCAGGACATCCGACTGAATCATGGTACCGATCACCTGTTCCACCGCGTTACGCAAGGCACTGGCGACTGCATCATCTTCCGCCTTGGCCAGATCATTGTTGATGATCGCACCTCTTCCGTTGGCAATCACCTCCTGGTAAGGCAATTCAGCTTGACCACCAGAATATGCCTGTGAAAATACCAGAGAATATAAAACCAATAGCACCATGATAGATTTCAGAAATGGATTGTTTTTCATAATTTTGCCTCGTGGTTTACATCACCTCCGCTGTCAGCTCCGTCTCTGTAGACCAGGTTCATTTATAATTTCGATTTCAGGTTACGGATAACATTTAAGGCCTCAGTACCGGATACCGGACCCAAAGGATTAAATGTACCATCATCAAAACCGGGCATAATTCCACGGCTGGAAACGGTCATGATGGCATTATATATAGGTGACGTACTATTCACATCGGCAAATGGTGATACCTGGCCAAAAAATTTCGTTTCAATGGATGGATCGTTCCAGTATCGTATCAGGAATTTTTCTATCAGGCGGGAAAATTCCGCCCGGTTAACTTTCTCATCGGGATGAAAATTATTATCAGGCATCAATTCCAGGACACCCTTATCCAACGCTTCCTGGATAAATGATTTTGCCCAATGATCCGCTGCAACATCAGGTGGTAACTCATCACCAGTCTTTATGGCATCAGATTTTCCCATCACCGGGTCTGATGGTGGCCGAAATCCTGCCTGAGTAGGTTGTGGTGCTTCCCTGAAAATCTTCTCTAACGGTAATTCCAGCACAAAAAGCACCGCCACATCAGAGCGGGTAATCTCTTTTTGACCGGCTATTTTTTGCAACTCCGGCCGCTGGCCTGCAATAGCAGATTTATATGCCGCCAGATCTTTAATAGCCTTATCTGCCTTCATATTGGTCTGATCAATTTCCAGCACATGGGAATATGCATCCTGTGCTTCATTATACATATTCGCTTCTTTATAGATATCTCCCAGCGTCATGTAACCCTCAACCGTTGCCCGTTTTTTATCAGGAACTGTTGATTTGGGAATGTCCTTGATGGCATTTTTCGCTTCTTTAATGGCATCTTCATACTTTTCCTGCTTAGCTTTTACTTTGGCGCGTACAATTTTTGCGAGCACCCATTTGCCATCCAGATCCAGTGCCTTATTGGCCATTTCCATCGCTTCCGTCAAATTTCCTTCTTCCAGATGAATCCAGGCCATTCCTTCATACGCCGGAGCAAATTTGGGATTGAGGCTTTGGGCCTGTTGAAACTCATACATGGCATCGCTGTATTTTTCCTGATCAAATAGAGATTTTCCGCGATCATAATGAATTTCCGGGGTATCAACCACTGATTGAGCTTTACGTGCCTTTTCGCCGCCTCCACATCCGATGAGGTATAGTAAGATAAAAGGTAGAATAATAAATATTTTAAGTTTCATAGAATTTCTCCTCAATTTAGTCTAAAATAAGCATCACTTTACATTGCTGCAGAAAATTCAGGTTTTGCGAAGCGGCACGAATCATATTTGCTTCCTGGTTAGAAATAACGATATCTGTTTTGTGCGTACCGGTTACCTCCACAGCTTTAACAACCAGAGGATTATTAGTCACTCGCTCATTCGCCCGTGCCCGGTTCAGGTCCTTTTCGTAGCCAACCACTCCAATCTGGAGTGCGTAATCACGGCTTACCGCACCGGTTCCATAAACCTCCATACCGTTTTGATCAGTAATCTTCGGTGCCAGTGCCGGTCGGAGTCCCAGACCTCTGGCATCAACAACTAAACCGGTATATACTGCAGAAGTCGGATCGCCATCATAGCCGTAAGGTTCTGCACCCAGCGGGATATAATCAGGCAATACTGTACCAAAAACGCCGGATAAGGGCACTTCAACTTCAACCTCAACGCTGCCATCACTCTTATAGCGGGTATCGATAACCCTGTAATTTCTCACGGCACCTTCCACCCGGTTATAAATAACATCGCTGACCACCATATAATCCTGAACGGTGACCTCTGAGGTGATACTCATTCCTTGCACTCTTTCCAGTAAGTTACGAAGAGCAACCCGCTTTGCTGCTTCAATGGCGCTGGCGCGCTGCGCACCAATAGGTAAATTCGGATTGGGTGCACCAATTCCAACTTCCCGGATCAACTGATCCGTCCAATCCACCAGACCTCCGGTAGGAGTTTTTTCCAAATACTGTGAAAAACAGAGGGCAGGGATTAAAAACAGGAGAACGATTGACAGAAATTTACGCATATTCACCTCCGACAAGTTAAATGATTTGACAAACTATATGATAGGTATCAAGCAAGCTGTGATTATTATCACTCTGCATATTTTGGTTGGATCCTTAGCTTGAGCGGGTGGCGGGACTCGAACCCGTGACCTTCAGCTTGGGAAGCTGATACTCTACCAACTGAGTTACACCCGCTTTCTTTTGTTTTGAAAAATTTAGGGTATTGAATATATAAAATCAATCAAAAAAAATGGAAGTAGATCACCTATCCAATTCACAATTGGGGGCTAAAGCCCGAATATTTTGGCTTACTTATTCCCCGGTCTAAAGCCCGGGGCAATTTAAATTCTTTTAAAATAACAACTTTGAACATCATTTTTATAAATTAAGCAGGATAATAAGCTGTAAAAAAACCCGGCTTGAAACCGGGTTTCTTTGACAACAAAAATTTATATTTCGTCAACGCGAATATACATATTCACCCTGCCAATTCGTGTATGAAATTTCTCCCCGTTTGGTAGAATTAACCAGTTGAAAGATCCCATAACCGTTGATATCAACAAAATCAAACTCTACACCGCCTTCTAACTCCAAATAGTGCCAGATCTCAAACGGATTCTCATTCGGATTCATAGGATTTCTTTCATATTCATCCGGGGGCCCATATATAATATAAACCCGGCCCATATCTGTCAGCCAGCCCTCAGCGCCACCCTGGCCGAATTTTTCATTGGCCTCATATACTCCATCATAATACTCATTTTTCCAGCCATCCTGCTCTTTTTCTCTACTAGACCAGAAGGTTGCCAGAAACTGTCTCTTACTATCCACCGAATTCAGAGCCTTATAAACTTTCCTTTCTGAATTGGTAGCCAAGTAATTCGCCTGTTCATACATTTTATCCAACTGCTCCTCAGTGAGTACCAGAAATTCCTCTAAAAATTGTTTCTCTTTTTCATCAGTCTTAATCACAATGATATTGGGATTATGAACAAAAAAATTGCTGCGTCTGTAAACTGACACATTTTCAACCGAATCGATAACGGCAAAAATGAGGGTGTACAACCCGGATTCAAGTTTACTAATATTGAACATGCCTCTTTCTACGGTTGATTCATGGGCATGACTGCGGGGATATTCTTTTTTCAGACGGACTTGGCCTTCCTTATCTGCAATCACAGTCTGAACTATTATTTTTGCCTCAGCTGATACAGCTGTATTTTTTATATTATAAATTTCCACATAATAATACAATAACGGTCTATCATTCCCGTAAATAAGAGAGGGATGCGGGACAACTTTCATGGTATTTTTATAGAACGGATGTTCCTGATCGGGGAAATGGGTAACAATATTGGAACACATCTGCAGATCGCTCATGGCTAGTCTATCACCCTCAAAAGGTTTTACCGAAATCTCCTGAATAACCGTGTCATTCGGACTGACCATACGCATATTATATTTGCCCTCAGGGATAATCAATTTTAGTACCCCCATCTGGCCCGAACCTGCTTGATCCGCCGATAATTCTATATCTTCCTTGTGAAATTTGACCGGAATTTTCTCCTGAACAAGGATTGAGTCATTTTCGATGTTCAAAAGTGCAAAATCAAGCTCACATTCAGCTTTATATCCCTCGCTACTTTCTTGATATTCAATGTCACAGGGATATACAGAGTAATAAACCTCTAAATACACCGAAATGCTGTCATAGCGAAACCGTCCAGAATCCATAGACAGCCTGACATCTTCCGATTCGGCTTTCAGAATGGGGAAATAAAATAGCGTGATAAACATCAGTATGGTTACTAAAGATAGTAGATTTTTCATTCAACTATCCTCTTAAATATTTTAATATGATTATTGCTTTAGCTCCTAAACTAAGCGGTATGTCATTGCGAGCATAGCG
>CBDUVK010000064.1:0-11983 GCA_965370645.1 uncultured bacterium | reverse complement strand
GGAGGTGCCTTCAAGCCAAGATCCAGCCCCTATAGTTTTCAGGGTTTAGGAGAAGAGGGATTACAACTTTTACGCAAAGCGAAAGAAGAAACCGGTTTATATATTGTTACCGAGATACTTGAGGCTCAATATGTACCGCTGGTTGCTGAATATGCGGATGTTCTGCAAATCGGTGCCAGAAATATGCAAAATTATGAATTATTGAAAGCGGTCGGACGTATAGATAAACCTGTACTGTTAAAGAGAGGGATGTCTGCTCAACTTAATGAATTTTTAATGAGTGCTGAATATGTGATGTCCGAAGGAAACAGCCAGATTATATTATGCGAGAGGGGAATTCGAACTTTTGTTGAATATTCCCGGAATACCCTTGATTTGAATGTGGTCCCCGCCATAAAAAATATTTCTCACCTGCCCATAATTGTAGATCCAAGTCACGGAACTGGCAGGAGAGATCTTATTGAACCGTTGAGCCTGGCAGGGCTGGCAGTCGGAGCCGATGGCCTCATGATCGAAGTCCATCCACACCCGGAAGAGGCCTGGTCTGATGCGGATCAGACTTTAGATCCCCAGGCCTATAAACAATTAATGCATCGGATAAGCCATTTCATTAAATGGCAGAGCTACTACAAAGAAGAGGAATCACTAAGCCAACTCAAATAACTATCAGGAAAAAAGCAAAGAACTTTTTTCTGGACCATTTTTACCCCTAGTTTGCAGATCATGAACCAGAAAATTAATAATATTTCACATAAAGAGCCATACCTGGAGATACAGACAGGAACTATGAAGGGAACATTGGAAGCACCAGCTTCTAAAAGTATTTCCCACCGTTACCTTCTGCTGGCAGCTCTATCCCGGAAACCTTGTACTATCCAGAATGTACTCCTCAGTGAAGATATATCTGTCACCTTACATGCCCTGCGAGTAATGGGATTTGGATGGGAAAACAAATTCAATAATATTAGTTTTTCCGGAAAACGTGAACAACCTGCTGGCCAGGTTACAATAAATCTGGGAAATTCAGGTACCAGCGCCCGATTATTAATTGCAATAGCTGCTGCTATACCGGGGAATTATCTTTTTACAGGTTCTCCGCGGATGCTGGAACGTCCCATGTTGCCACTGATCGAAGCGTTGATTCAACTTGGTGTCAACATCAGACATGAGGGGGGTTATTTACCCATACGGATCGAAGGCGGTTTGATCAAAGGAGGAGAAGTGCATGTCGATACCTCACTATCTTCTCAGTTCTTATCAGCTTTGATGATTCTTGCACCCCTCACTCAGGATGGGTTGCATATCAGTACTTCTGGTGCCGTAGTTTCACAATCTTATGTTCAATTAACCCGCTCAATTCTGGAAAAGACAGGCATTCAAATTGAGAAGCAGCAAGAGAATATCGCTATTCGCGGCCAACAAAAGTATAAAATAGACCGAGTGAAGGTGGAAGGGGATTTTTCCAGTGCTTCATATTTCGCAGTGGGAGCGGCAATCACTGTTGGTTCGATTAAAATCGATAATCTCAATCCGGAATCTGATCAGGGAGATCACATCATTTTGGACATCCTGAGTAAAGCAGGAGCAAAGGTTATATGGAAAAATCGGCAGGTTCAGGTTGAAGGGCGAACGCTTAACAGTATTGACAAAAATATGAATTCTCAACCGGATCTGGTTCCTACTCTTGCCATCATGGCACTGTTTGGAAAGGGGAAAAGCCGGTTGAGGGAGATACAACACCTCCGTTATAAAGAGACGGATCGGCTGGAGGCATTAATTAAAAATATTCGTAAGCTTGGAGGAAACATTTCCCTTGAGAGGGATGATCTGATCATTGATCCGGCCCCTTTGCATGGCGCAATTATACCTACATTTAATGATCACCGCATCGCTATGAGCTTTGCTCTGGTGGGTTTACGTATACCGGGTATAAAAATTGAAAATCCGGGCTGTGTTGATAAATCATTTCCGGAATTTTGGCGTTTTTTCCAATCGTTTACTAAAAATAGCTAATATAAAAAATATAGAGGTTTTGCCTTAGTAAATCAGGTTCTTCACAATAAAAAGTGAATATTTCACCCCTGCCTAAAGGGGTTTTATGAAAATTATGAATCAATCATACTATTAAATATATCATCCCTAACGGGATTTAGTTTTGCAAACAGAGCACATTTTCATACACAATTTCTGGAATTTCTTAAACAAAGGTATAAAACAATTATTTATCATCATTAGTTAGTTGATCCCGGTAGGGATCTAATATTTATAGAAAGAATCTTACAAATAGATACCAACCCCGCTAGGGGTGAAATATAAGTTTTTTAGAGATGAACATAGGTATCTATTATTGGATGAACCATAAATTCGAGGTCAATATGAGCGGGAATTTATATGGGTCAGCATTTCGAGTGATGACATTCGGAGAAAGTCATGGCCCATACATTGGTTTGGTTATTGATGGTCTAAAACCGGGTTTGCCCATCGACATAAACAGTATCCAGAAAGAGTTGAATCGGCGACGCCCGGGACAGAGCAGTGTGGTTACACCACGATCGGAAGCGGATCAGGCGGAAATCATCAGTGGAATTTTCGAAGGCAAAACTACCGGCACCCCTCTCTGTATTCTGATAGCCAACCGGGATCAACATTCTAAGGACTATCGCAAGTTAAAGGATATTTTAAGACCGGGACATGCTGCCTTTTCCTTTATGCAAAAATATGGAATCTTTGATTATCGCGGCGGGGGGCGTGCCAGTGGTCGTGAGACTGCTACCCGGGTTGCTGCAGGAGCAGTCGCAAAACAGTTCCTCATAAATCGTGGGATCGAAGTAATTGCATTCACGCGGCGCATTGCTAATATTGAAATAGAATCAATTGACCTGAACGAAATTGAAAAAAATTCCGTGAGAACTGCCGATGCCCAGGCTGCAATTAAGATGAAAGAGGCTATTCACAAAGCACAAAAAGAAGGAGACTCTCTGGGAGGTGTCATTGAAATATTGGTCCGGAACTGTCCCCCGGGCCTGGGAGAACCAGTTTTTAACAAACTGGAAGCTGATCTGGCCCAGTTGTTGATGTCTGTTGGTGCAGTCAAAGGATTTGAAATGGGTAGTGGTTTTAAGGCCGCTCGTATGAAGGGGAGCGAGTTTAATGATATATTTTACTTCGATAAGAAAGAAAAAAGATCTCGCACACGTACCAACAATTCGGGAGGGGTTTTAGGGGGTATCTCAAACGGGGAAGATCTGATTATGCGCATTGTAGTAAAACCTCCCTCTTCCATTACCAAACAACAGGATACGGTAGATAATAAAGGTAATCCGGTCAAATTAAGCGTTGGTGGACGGCACGATCCCTGTATCTGCCCCAGAATTGTACCGGTTTCCGAAGCCGTGGTTGCCCTGGTCCTCATTGATCATATTCTTATGCAGGAACGTCTGGCAGGTGAAGGTGATCTTCAAATATTCCGTGATCAAATTGACACCCTTGATACACAAATTTTACTTTTACTGGCACAAAGAAGAAATTTGATCGGGAAGATTGGAGAACACAAAAAACAGACCTCTCGCAAGATACTTGATGCCAAGCGCGAAAAATTCAAAATAAATCAGTGGCAAGAGCAGGCAAAATTATTGAATATTCCCACAAATTTTGCCGAGTCGCTGTTCAAATCTATTCTACAGGATTCTCATCAAATTCAGAATGAGAAAATTAAATGAAGAAATTGGGATTAATCGGCTTTGGCAGGTTTGGTCGCTTGCTCTATGATCAATTAAAAACCACCGTGGACGTACAGGTTCATGACCCGGAAAAGATATCAGATCCCGCCTATGCATCAGTTCCATTTGCTGATCTGGAAAACATATGTAAAAACGAGTTAATTATCTTAGCCATTCCTGTTTCTCAGATTGAAAAAGTTTGTAGAAACATGAGATCACACCTTTCCAGTCAATCAGTTATTATGGATGTCTGCGCCGTAAAAACCTATCCTTCAAATATCATGTTAAAGAATTTCAATTCTTCGGTTCAGATCCTGGGAAGCCACCCCCTGTTTGGTCCTGATTCAGTAAAAGAAACCATGCAGGGTCATCTGATGATCATCACCCCTTATCGAATTGGCAATAACAACCTAAAGCGGATCAAGAAATTCTGGGAGGGTTTTGGCATAAAAATAATTGATATGACACCGGACGAGCAGGACCGTCTAATGGCCTGGACCCTTGCTATGACACACTTTTTAGGCCGATCTTTAAACGGACTCCCCTTACCGGAAACGACCATTGCAACCCGGGATTACCGGAATCTGATTGAACTCATGAGAAAGATTAATCGAGATACCTGGGAACTGTTTGAAGATATGCATCGCTATAATCCATACACCGTAGAGATGAGAAATCTTTTATTGGAATCGATGCAGCAGATGAAGGAGAAGTTGGATAAATTGCAAGGGCATGAGCATTTCACAGATAACCAGATCAAATGAAATCATCACTTTAAAAGAATCATCCAAATATTACCTATCATATGATTAAAGAACCATTGACAGTTGCAATCCAGGGCGACATTGCCTCCTTCCACGATTTAGCGGTACGGGAATATTTTAAAACAACCTCAGTGAGACTTTTTCCTTGCAAAACCTTTAAACAGGTCTGTACAGCAGTAGATATCAGAAAAGCAGAATATGGAATCATCGCTATTGAAAATAGCCTGGCCGGAAGTTTATTGCCGAACTATGTTCTGTTGCAAAACTATGATATTCAAATAGTAGGTGAACAGTATCTGCGAATCAGTCATAATTTGATGGCACTTCCCGGTCAATCAATCAAGGATATTCGGGTTGTTCGTTCCCACCCCATGGCATTGGCCCAGAGTAGTGAATTCTTTGAAAGAAATCAACATCTTGAACCTTTGGAAACGAATGATACAGCTGAGAGCGCCAGGGAAATTGCGGAGAATCACATGACCGGAGTCGGAGCAGTTGCCAGTCAATCAGCGGCAGAGTTTTTCGGACTTGAGATTCTAGAGACGGGTATCGAAAATTTAAAGGAAAACTATACCAGATTTTTTATCCTTGCCTCAAGAGAGGGAGATTTCCAACCCGAAGGTCAGAAAGCATCAATAAATTTCCGAATAGCCCACCAGGTTGGCTCATTGGTTGAAATTTTGGATATATTAAAGAGAAGTCATATCAACCTCACCCTTATCCAGTCGGTGCCCATTCCCGGTCATCCGAATGAATACAGTTTTCATATAGACCTGGAATGGAGTCACAAGGATGATTTTCAAAAGGCAATGAAAGAGGTTAGAAAATACACTCAGGAGGTATTTCTGTTAGGTATTTATAAAAAGGGAGAAAAACCCTAGTGATGAAGTCATTCTCCCATCACTTTTGGGGCTTTAGCCCTATTTTTCAACTCTTTACAACAGCTTGCTAACCAGGGACTCTGGTCGAGATGATTATATATCTTAGTCCTTAAGTGATTTAAAATTTTCAATTTTGATTTTTCATTCAGCAGGCTCACCGAAAGCGAACAGTTAATAGAAGACGCTGAAATCCACTACCTGAAATCGACTGTATATTTCACAGACAGCAGGAGAAAGAAAGTGATTTCATCCACAGTATCGAGATCAATCCGACTTTGAAAATTGGGATCATCCACAAATAACGCATCGTCAAACAGATCTTCCCAACGGTAACTGGTCCTGCTGAAAGCACCGGCAACGTCCACATGCCAGGCCTTCTTAAAAAATCCGGTTCCGGCACCAAGCAAAGTCTGGGTAGTTCCCCGCGCCAAATAAGATGTTCGATATTGCGCACCAACACGGAAGGGAATCTTATTGAAGAAAATATGTTCAATACCGGTTTTAAAATAGAACACATCATCAAATGTTTGGGTAGTGGGTATGTTTCCCCCAATTTGAGAGGCATATGTCACTCCGGACCAAAATTCATAACCGATATCGACATTCAATCGTGCCTGCAATTTTTGTTGTGCCCGGAACTCAAAACCACCGTTTATTTTAAGGGGATATTCTATGGTCTCCCTCAATTCATTGCCATTTGAAACAGATTTGAATTTAACCGAGTAAGGTAAAACGATATCAAAGCCTGCTGATATTCTCTCGGAAGCCCGGTAAACTGTTCCGAATGACAGGACCAGTGGGGTATTTTCCAATTCACGGGATTGATCTGCAAATACCAAACGTTGGCTTCCCTGAACATAATTTACTTCTTCCCGATAATCAACATTGCCCTGGAGCAATCCTGCCTGGATTCCGAGGGATAACGCCGGAATCGGTGGGATAGCACTGGCAATGGCGGCACTGTATCTTCGCAGGGTTCCGCTTGCGTTTATGCGATTATAAGCAATTAACTGATCGCCAAAAATGTTCTCCCTTACCTCTTCCACATAAGTATACTGGTGATCTATTTCCAGGTATGTTCCCACCGCTATGACCAACGAAGGAATTCTCCCGGCAGGAACCTTGAAAGCCAAACCACCTTGCAATTCCGGATACCAGTTATTATTAATCACGTAAGTTGAGTTTACCAGAAAACTTTCAAAGCGGTCGTACAAGGGATAAGAACGTCTCTCTTCAAGTTTCCGGGAGCTAAGCGAGATATCCAGACTCAAGCTCTTTTCAACCTGGGATAAACTGGCCGGATTATAAATCATTGCTCCGGGTGCGGCTAAAGAGACTGTTCCCGCGCCGCCTAAAGCCAATGATCGGGCATCCGGAAATTGCCAGGTCTGGCCGATCGGAAAATTGGGATAATTTTGTGGAAACAGTGAGGTTGTCATCATTAACAATATGAACAGCATGAAATATTTTTTCATCATATGATACTCCCTACAACGCATTACCATTCTTAAAAATGTAAATTCAATTCGAGATAATAAAAATCCTGAGAAGGCTGATACAGCCAACCCTGGTAATATCTGCCGTTATCAGCAGACCTGGGGGTGTTATCAGATTCGCGTGTTTGAATATAGTTTATCCCCTTTTGATAATCCCGGGTGTATTTCATTCGCACACTAATCTGCTGAGAAACCCTTGTATATATGGATATCCAGTAACGCAAGGCGCCGCGGGAATTGTTCATCACCATAAACTGGGTATCCTCAAATGTCCAGAAAAAGCCCTTATAGTATCCCAGGAAACCACTTAATCTCATCCATTCGTTAAAATTATGAGTATAAAATCCCCCCAGAGCCTCCCCTGGCGACGCAACATTGCCATTGATATTTTCCGAATCCCCGGGTACGACCGGTAACAAGAACCGGGGTCTGGGACGGAACTTGGTAACCGAATTAACATACAACAAGCCGAGTTGGTTAAAGCGGGATAATCGCATTATGAGCCTTCCCCGAAACTCCAGATTCTCAAAATAATCAGTGGTTAAATTATTTAATACTTCCCTGCCCTGCCATTTCTGACGCAGATTTATGCGAAGTGGGAAAATGGGGCGATATTCCAGTGTTCCCACCAGCCTATACTGGGTTGCATCGTCCGCTATTCGCCGCCAGTTATCATATTCTACATTAAGCACAAAATGTCGATTTACCTGGTAACGACTCATTAAATAAAAACCACGCTCGGCCTGTGGCTGGGGATTATTGGTATAAAGCTGTCCATATTGTGGATCCTGGAGATAGAAATAATCCTCATAAATCGTACGCTTATAACGGCGATAATTGGAAAATGATCTTTGATAGGGATTATCAAAATCCAGACTATAATCCCGATACAATCCGAGCAGATAAAAACTGTTATATTGGATATAGGCGTTGAGTACCAGTGCATGGGGATTTCCATTAAATATTCCCTGCGCTTTATCCAGTTCCGCATATTCTCCCTGAACAGCCAGGTTTTGGTATACCGTGTGGAAATCGAATCCATAGACCCGCCGGAAAGATTTTGCATCACCCCAGATGGGATTTTTACCATCTGAAACCGAACCCCCGTATGCATTAAATATTTCATTGTCCGCCATGCTGATATTATCAATATTCTCTGGTGCAACAATTTCATCCATCCTGGGACGCAACAAGCGATCGTAGGCACTTTCGTAGTAGGTAAATCCCAACTGGGTGGTAGGCCAGAAATCATAGGCAGCATGAGCACCATAGAGAAGTTCGCGGGTATTATCTCGCCAAGGTAGACCCAGATTCTCCCGAGTTTCATCCAGAAGGGCATATTCAAAACGCTGATCAAGAACAATTAGCTGGTTTAAGGGATGATGCTCCTCACCATCAATCAATACAGACTGGGTGTTGAGAATCCCATCCCGCTCGTCATAGGCACCGAAAAGAAATAGATGACTGTTGCGATAACCCAACTCAGTAGCAACCCCGCTAAGCTTATACTGCCGGTTACGGGTATTATCCCCCGATAATCCGATAAACCGTTTCCGCCAGCCATATCCTGATTTCCGCGGCTGAAAAAAGTCCGTATTTTCCATCACAATACCCTGTCCAAATGCCAGGGCATAATTACCCAGGTAAAGTTTACGGAGCTCTACGGGTCCCAAATTCTGATTTTCAATGCCGGCCCACAGTTTAGCTCTGGGTACCTGCATAAATCCGATATCCTGATAAGCGTAAGGTTCATTGAGAGCATGGTAATATGAATAACCGAATTTAATGTTAGGACCAAGCGTACCGAAAAAGCGGGTATAGACATTAGGATAATTATTCATCACCTGGCTTGGAGGAATTTGAGCCGTTGCTTCTGCTTCTTCGGTCATGAAAGGCGTATTGTCCATGCGGGTGAGGAAATGTCCATGAAATTCTTTGTGTTTGGAAACTGGTTCAAATGTGACAAAATCCCGGGTGTTGCGATACCCATAGTATGAAATGAAGGGTGCACTCCGAAGATCACGTTCACTGTAAATTGTACCAACCTGGTTTCGGTAACTGACAATAGCTGCTGCATCTACCGGTGAAACATTTTGCAGATTAATAAGATCTGCATAGCGAATTTCATTGATATCAAATGGTTCCAGGGATCTTTCAATCCACAAATCCACCAGGGACTGGCTGACTCCCTCATCACCTTCCCAGCGCGAAAGCCGGTAGTAGAGATATTCCAGTCTCTCTTCCCGTCCAGTCTGGGGAATATAGGGTTCAATACTGACCAGCGGTTTAATGGAAAGAAATATTTCCGGATTCATCCCCTCAATTTGATTAAGTTCGTAGACACTGGTAAGCGGGCCCTGATACATTATCCGGGTATAAATTTTCTCAGCAATTTCTACCGGCACCGGCAGGCGGGAGATCTCTTCGAAAGTTGCATTATTCAGATCGAGCTGCTTTTCCGGACTGAAACCCGCATCCTGTGAATACAATACACCCAGCGCAAGTTGGGTGAAGATAATCAAACTCAGAATAATTTTTTTACCATTCATCATTGGCTTCTTTTTCACGCTAAAATTCAATCCCAAGACCTATCTGATGTGATTCGCCCAATTCACTATGTGTTAAAAGCGCATAATCTAAAATGAACTGCGCTATATGAAGACCCAACCCGGCACTGAACCTGTTGGGATTAGTCGTCGCCCCAAACCGTATATCCAGCCGGGAGAGTATCCGGAATTCCGCACCTCCCAAGACCTGCATCTCTCCTCTGCCGATGGTGCGGTGAAAATCAATCGAGGTAGTTACGCCATCATAAGGTCTGTATGCCAACCCGATTGCCACCCGCTGGGGTAAATCATGCTGGGTATATGCGCCGATTTGCGGTGTGTTGATATTTAACAGATAAACTCCAATAAAGGTACGGGTGTATATAGAAGCTAATAAACCAACATCCAGTCCAAATGTTGTCGCACTTCCCAGACTTCCCCATTCCAGAGACTCACCCAGGGACCAGTGATAACCCTTAAGAGAGTAGCCAAATGAAAGGCTACTGTGAATATCTCTCAGTAAATAAAACCCATGGGAAAAGGCAAATGTGTATTCCCCGGAAAGATTCTTATCTTTATAATTAACCCCAAAATATTGAAAGGTGACTGAAGCCGTTCCATACTTTCCCGGGAATGGGTAGTTAACGACTCCAAAGAAATTTGATAAAAAGGAAACATTGAAAAGACGCAAATATGAAGTACCAATACTCAGCTGATTTAGTTGGGGGAGACCTGCAGGATTGTAGTAGGCAGCCCACAAATCATTGGCCACGGCCACCCCGGATCCACCCATGGCGGTCGCCCTGGCACTTGGATAACGGTCGTCGAAAAGACCGGCAATAGATACCTGGTTAAAGACAATCAAACAAGTAAGCAAAGCAGAAAAAACTATGATTCTATAACTCATAATGTGGCCTTCTATAATTTTTTAATCGCATCCTTTGTCTATTATTTAAGAATTGTACCCACCACAATCGGGGCAACTTTGCTGCGCTTCTTACCCGTCACCGGTTCCATCACTTCCAACAGGCACAGGTAGGTACCCAGCGGTACAAAATCCAGCAGATGATCCCGACCATCCCATGCTACCGTCCCTGCTATGATTTGGGCCGATCCATCGAGTAAAGTAATGATCGATCGACCACCCAAATCAAATATTCGAAGTGTGATACGATTATTCACGGCGCCGGCATTATAACGAATATCAAGATTTTCTCCACGATCAGGTACGAAGGGATACGGAGGGACATCGAGAGAAATAATATCCAATGTGGGAGCATAATTTGGATCAATAGCGAGCTGATCCTGATAGGTTGTTAGTAACTGAAAAATACTGTCCCCGTCTGATAGAAATAGACCCCCAACCCCTTCCACAAAAATACGGGTATTCTCCACATAGTCTGTGAGGTCGAGCTCAGCTGTATCCCATACGCGGACACTGGTTTTTCCTTCACCATCCCCGATTTCCAGGGTGGTACCACCGCCAGCAGAAAACCGTTCTAAAATTACACCCGCAGTACTGATCAAAGTCCCATCCCAACGGGTTGAATTTACTTCCGCATTGGATAATTCCAGTGGCTGCGGTAATTCTTCATCTTCGGCTAAAAGAGTAATAGAGGTGTACTCAATTTCTGTAACCCCGCTAAACTCTGTCACAATACCAACCACTTCAACTAAATTTTTCCTGACCAGCAAGGGATCGATCAGTCCAAATCTGAACAAGTTGATCCCCCTGCCTGATTTATCCTGTATAAATGCGGTTGTGAGAGAATCGCCTGCAGAAGAGACTTTTCGCAATAGCCCGGCACCAATCGTTGTTACACCCTGAGCCTTTATATCTCCACTAAACTGCCCGGAGTTCATTTGGAGATCATAGATTAGATTTCGATCTCCATTACCTACAATGACCCGCGGCATGCTATTAATAAAAGTTAAGCGGCCATTTTCACCGGCCGTCCAGATCCAGAAAATAGAAATGATGGGTTCTGCCGGAGTACTGATGTTCGAAAATGAAACAAAGGCCGTATCTCCATTGCCGATGTTTGTATCGATAACGTATACTTGCAAAATACTGTCTATCGGATCGATATTCAATTCAATAGAAGCATTCTGAACACTATCACCGCTCACTTCTATTTCAGGATTTAAACCCGTCCAATCCCAAAACTTGGGCAGATCCAGTCGAATTTCGTTTATAGTTGCATCAATGGTACCAATAATGGAAACCGTAAGATTTTGGAGGGTATCACTGGGATTAACCACACTGGGATTTACCAGAGCAATACCGCTTCCATCTGCCCGGGCAGTCTTTCCGGGAACCACCAGTTCGTCACGATAACCTGGTATAATTTGGGACTGGTTGCTGAAGACATCCATAACACCCAGAACCGATAAGGTGTCGCCGACCTTAAGAAAATCTATGTTGATTCCAGTATCCTGCCAGATTCTGATCAAGACTGATCCTTTATCATCCCGCAGGATAATGTTGGCATCATTGTCTGACTGGTCTTTTTCGATGTCATCAATCATGCCAGTTACTTTCATATAAGTTCCCTCATATGAAATATCATTGGCAAT
>CBDUVK010000063.1:0-12123 GCA_965370645.1 uncultured bacterium | reverse complement strand
TATCAGCTGTACCATCAGGAGAATTATCGTCCACAATTAATACATCCAAATGATCGATATTCAATGATAAAACTTCATCCAGAACCTTCAATATATTATTTGCCTCATTATAGGTCGGAATGATAAGAAGAGTTTTGATCATTTTAGCGCTCATTTTTTCCCATTTTCCATTTTAAAAATATAAACGATTCCTCTACTGATCGCGGTTCATAATCCAATACCTTTATCGCTTTATCTATCTTTAAACCACCATATTCGGGTCTTGGTGAAGCCTGTTTTAAGCGGGCGGTTTCAATGGGTTGTATCAGATTTGAATCCAATTCAAAAAATTTAGCAACGAATATGGCAAAATCAAAACGATTCAGGTATTGTTTTCCTGCTAAGTTTAATGTACCCTGATAGCCACGGTTAATGACCTGTTCGCTTCCCCTGGCAAGATCTTCGGCCAAAGTTGGATTATTATATTGATCCGTAACCACGGTTATTGAATTCTTTCCTTTCAGACTTTCCAGGATCCATACATAAAAATTTTTCTTAACCTGCGATCCCAGACCATAAATCACACAGGTTCTTACGATGGTGAAAGGACAGGCAATTTGTCTCAAAACATTCTCAGATGCAAGCTTAGATTTCCCATAATACCCCAACGGATGAGAACGGTCATCTTCTGCGTAAGGTCCATTTTTTCCATCAAAAATATAATCGGTAGAATAATGTAGGAGATGAATATCATATCTACGGGCAAGATTCGCCAAATTTTCCACACCTTTTACATTGATTTGCCAGCAAAGTTCTTTCTGATCTTCACAGGCATCAACCTGAGTGTAAGATGCCGCATTTACAATGATATCCGGTGCAAATTGATTGATAAAATCTTTACATTGGGTGAAATTGGTAATATCCAAAGAGGTGTATTCAACTTTTGGTACTACGTGGGCAGATAAATCTTCCACACCGGTTGCTGCGATAACAAATTTATCTTTCAAAATGTCAACAAGTGCCTGTCCCAGCAATCCATTGGCGCCGGTTATTAGAATTTTTTTCATTAGATCACACTATTTCTGAATTTGTTCCATTTTGGAGTATAACTGATCGAATTCATTTGTCCCCTTGAGCATGCAATTCGCAGCCGCTATCTTATTGGCTAATTCAACAGCAGAATACAGATTTTGAGTACTCAGGTATTGAAAAACGAATCCTGCTCCAAAGACATCACCACATCCAGTTACATCCTCAACTCTTTCCAGAGGATGGGCAGGAAAATGTTTGTTTCTTATCATGGAATTTTTGTGAAAAATAATTCGTGCCCCTTCTCCAGCCAGCGTGATGATAAGCACCTGCTCAGGCTTTAAATATTTTTCATAGAATTCACTCTCATGAAGATTATCCTCATTGATGATATCAAACTCGGTTTGATTCATTTGAACAAAACGGGCTCCTCGTATCCATTTTTCAATATTTTCCGGACGCTTGGGAAATCTATTACCCAATTTATCGATTCCCATCACCAGAAAGTGAATATCCAGGTAAAGTTTGTTAAAATACTTTTTACTGAGTTTTTGAAATGCATTCAGAGAGAGATCCCAACCTGTAATCAAATTGACGATATAGAAGTCTGCATCTTTAAATTTTTTCAACTGTTTCCATTCAAGAGAGGGGAAATTAAATAGTGCCTTTTCAGTACGGGTCTGTGGTGAAACATACTCCAGAATCACTTCATGATGTTTCCCAGGGAGGGAAAATAGACCCTGCTTGTCAATATTGGGAAATCCTTGAAGGAGTGCCAGGAGATGTGAATAAACTTCTTCACCAATAAAGGAGACAGGAAGAAGGGCAATATCTTTACCAGCAATGGAGGATAAGGCTGAAATAGTATAATAAATACCACCAAAACTTTGAATTGATGCACCCTGGAAGGGCAAAATAAGATCTTTATTTATGGTTCCAATAATGACTATCTTCACGCGGGAATCCGGCATTTATTTTGTTTAAATTTGTCAAGACATTTTAAAATATTCTTGTCATATCTGGCAATAACTTGCGCACAAAAAATCGCAGCATTGCGCATTCCCGCCTTACCAATGGCCATGGTCGCCACCGGCACTCCGGCGGGCATTTGGACAATGGAATACAGAGAATCGATCCCCATCAAGGGGCCTGCAGCTAACGGTACCCCAATCACGGGTAGCCTGGTGTAAGCTGCAACGACACCCGGGAGGTGTGCTGCCATTCCGGCACCAGCGATGATCAGATCGAATCCATTGGCCTCGGCACTTCCGGCAAATTTCTGAACAAGATCAGGAGTCCGGTGGGCCGACATTACATGAATTTCAAATTCAATACCGAAAAAATTAAAAAATGGAATTGCTTCTTCCACTACGGCCCGATCTGATTCACTTCCCATAAGAATTGCAACTTTTGCCATAAAGTATGTCCCCTCTGAAATTCTTTTTATATTAGAATAAGCTTAAGATTCTTCATCACCCTTCGGTTTATCTAATACCTCGAAGGTGTGTACAATAACATTCAATTGATCCAGATAGGGAATCTTTCTTTTTCCAATGGCCTGCACGTAATAATCTAACATATATATCCGTTGGGTTGTTGAGTCAATAAAAGATATATTTCTGAATGGTCCCCCCAGGGTAAGACTATCATTTTTCCAGGTCCCTTCCAGGCGAATGGCGTTCCAATTTTTGAAACGTACCGAATAGGCCTTAGTCTCATCTTCTACGATCTCATCTCCGGAAAATATGAGCTGCCCGAGCTTATTGCGCTCGTCTATTATCCAGCGGGAATTCAGTTTAATTTCTTCTGTATGGGGAACCCAGTGAACCAGAATTGAGCGATCAGGAGCCAGGCGTCTGATCCAAACATAATTTTCCTTAAGATCTTCGGTAGCAATAAAATAATCATGCTGCACCCGCATGGAAAAGGGGAAATGCTTTTCCAGGTATGTTTGCAGCTCCTTCTGTTCCTCACGTTCGAACATCCGTTTTTGCAGTCGCTGAAAATGGGATTTGCGAAATTCCTGATAGGCCAGTTCTCCGAGATCGACTATTTTTTGAATCATATCATCCGAAGACTGGGCCACAAAAAACATTACAAACTGATTCATGGCATATACATCCGGCTTGGGAATATAAAAATATTTACCGCTCCCGATGCCTTCAATAATTTCCGGATTTAATAATCCACGTATATTTTGTGATACCGGATCTTCAGAATCGAGTCGACCGATGATAAAAATATTTTTAAAAAGTTTATATCGATCAAACACCTCGAAAGGTTTCCACACCATGATATATTCAGATTCCATGAGGGGTGTCTGGACAAGTTGACCAAAAATAGTACTGAAAGGTTGTTCATATTTTGCCCAATCGGATGAGTCCGCAAAAACATAGATTACATCATCGTCACCATACGCTTTTACTTTGGTGCTGCACTGCCAGTTAAACATTAGAATTCCCAGTAACAGGACAACCATGAACAGCGGTGATTTTTTCATACCACTTTTTCCTCCTTAAATTTTGGACCTTCAATTCCCTTCTGACGATAGAGTATTAAAAATAGTCCACCCGCCATACTAATCAAAATAGGAATGATTGTAACCGAAAGGGATAGTGAAAGAATCTGGGATGTTTCAAGATCCAGGCGACTGAGTAAAATAAGATATCCGGTATCTCTGACGCCAATCCCATTAATAGACGGTAATAACCCAATAACAAAGGTTACCGGTACCACCAAAATCAGATATCCCAGCGTAATACTGGTGAGTCCCAGTGCCCTGGCTAAAATATAATTCATCAGGATAATCAGAAACTGGGAGAGCAGAGAAAAGAGATATGCTTTGAGAAGAACTGATTTTTTGTCCCTGTAAAAGTGCAGGGTATCGAAAATTTGAATAACCTTATCTCCAATATCATAAAATGTAATGAGGGAGATCAATCCATTAAAACGTTTGTATAGTCTTCGGCTCATTATACTTGCCAAAAAGATAGCAATGAACACGATGACCACCATGGTAATATATATGATACGATTGGAGTGAAAATATTGCATCAACCAATAAAGAGAGATGCAAGCCAGTGATAAGGTGGCAAGAAGTCCAATTATCCTTTCCAGAAATACCGTTCCTATACTTACAGAACGATTTCCGGAGTCTTTATAAAGATAATAGGCACGGGCCAGGTCTCCCCCGATACTGGTGGGAAGAAAGTTATTAAAAAACAGACCAATAAGATAAAATACAAAGAGTTGGGGTGTCTGAGTATTGATCCTGTGGGAAAGATTGAGAACCCTCCAGCGTAATGACATGACGGCCAGAGAAAGTAAACAAACCGCTATGGCCAGCAAAATGCCCCAGGGATTTGCTCTGCCTAAAATTTCGATTAGTTTTGGAACATCAGCAATATGCAACAAATATCCGATAAGTCCGAAACTGATCCCAACTCTTAGAATATTTAGGATAATTTTTTTCATTCGTTACAACAATATTTCCGAAAGAGACAGATTGAAATGTATCAAATTTTTATTTCAGAAAAAATACCATAAATAAATCAAGGAGGGAGAAACCCTCCTTGATTTTAAATCTAAAAAGATATGGGTAACAAATATCGTCCTGATGATTTATTTCAGATCAGGTAATTCCAATTCATCCTTGCTTGTATTCTGGTTCCTCTTTTTATACTCTTCCAGACGCTTTTTAGCACCCATATCATCGGGGTTTTTTTCTATCCAATCCTTCAGAATTTCAATCGATTTATCATACATTTTCTGATTTCCGTAAATATCAACCAGATAGGCTTTCGCTTGAATATTTTGAGGATTACTGGCCAGAATCTCTTGAAAGGCTTTTTCGGCGGCTTTCAATTCATTCAAATTGAGCAGAATTTTACCGATATCAGTTAATTCATTCTCTTCATAATTACTTCTATTCAATGTATCCTGGCTCATTAATCCTGAATATATCTGGTAGGCCTCAATCCAATTTTTCAATATTACATTTGTATATGGTATGACAGATGGCGGCATGACCTCATTCATTTTCTGGATCAGTTCTTTTACTTTTTCCCGATTTTGAAAGGTAGCGAAATGATTGGATAATTGGATAAATGCAGATCGATAATTCTGCAGAAGGGCGATAATATTTTTATTATAATAAACATCCGGATTATCTAAATTTCTGTAAATATATTTATTCATTAAATTATTGTAAAGCGTATCCGGCTCTATCGACCATTGAGGGATGGTGGTAATCTTAAACGCCAGACCGTCCATTCGCAAATATTTCTGTAATCCATCCAGCATATTATCCTTAGAGACCGTAACTGCAAAATAGAGCGGTTTTCTGAATTTGTTGGCATACAGGGTATTGATAATCATCCAATCTTGAACTCGTAAGTACTGACCATAAAATTTGGGACCCAGATTGAATTTCATTGTTGGGTTGATTTGAGGTTTCCGCAACTGCTGAGTATTTTTAAAGACTTCCTCTTCCCGGCTTAAATAGTCTTCCGGAATCTCGATCTCTATGGTCTTTTTTTTCGGCCAGCGTACCGGTCCAATTCGCTCGATTTCTTCATCTGACAGGGAGATGGGAACCTTTGGTTCATAATGCTTCAGCTGATGAACATACCAGTTGGTATTTAACAGGCTAAGATTTGCCACTCTGACATCGGTTCGGACATACTCAACCTCCTGTAAATACCATAAGGGGAAGGTATCATTGTCCCCATTGGTATAAAGCACCCCATCCTTTTCACAACTCATGAGCATGTTATAGGAATAGTCCCAGGCAACATAATTTCCACTACGATCATGCGTTGGATAGTTTTGCATCAGAAGCTGGAGAGGAGACACTAGAAATAAAAACAGTGACACTGACAGAGGTACAAAATTTCCTGAAAATGCTTCCCGGGTATATTTGGAAATAGTTTCTATAAGAGCGGCCGCACCAATCCCAATCCATATCGAAAATGCAAAAAATGAGCCCACGTAGCTATAGTCCCTTTCCCTGGGCTGCGGATCAGGCTGGTTAAGATAGAGAATAATTGCTAAACCCGTGAAAAAGAATAAAACGAAAACTGCCAGGGCATATTTCCAGTCTCGTACAAAATGATACCAGGCGCCAATGAGTCCCAGAAGCAAGGGAATAGCCAGAAACCGAAAGTTATAATTGCCCGAAGCGGCATCCTTACCCACGAAATTCCATAAAAAATAGCGAACATACATCTTCTGGAGCTGGTAATTCCAGAAGAAATCCCACACACCAGTATAATTCCGGCCATTAGGAGAGTCCTTTAATACCTTACCGCGATCCAGGGTATGTTCTCCGTACTGTTCGCGATTCATATAACTGATAAACTTTTCGATGGTCTCAGGATTATTTTCATCGATATTCGGATTTAAATTGGAACGGATATAGATCGTTGCATAAGTGGAATATCCCAAAATCACCAGCAGAATTGACATCAGGATGAGGGCAGGTAATTCCATACGTTTATCTACCAAATAAGCGAGCAAAACAAGCAGTACAATAATCGAAAGTAAAAGACCCAAAAAGCCCCACACTTTCGCTAAGGTAGGTATTCCCTGCACCAGTCCCGGATATATCATCCCCGTCAACAGGGCACCAACCAGCACCAGGTAGGTGAAGGTAGTCATATTCATAGGATATTTTTTATAATAAATGATCATAAAGACCATAGGGAGGGCCAGGACGTTTAAAAGATGAACACCGATGGCTAAGCCAACCAGATACATAATAAACAGCAAATATTTTTCATTGCCAATAGTTTCAGAGCGCTCACTCCAGAACAAGATGAGCCACACCACCAGAGAGATAAATAGCATGGAGGGTGCATATACTTCTGCTTCAACCGCATTAAACCAGAAGCTAGTCGTAAAAGCGAATGTAAGTGCACCTATTATCCCACCCATATAGGGAATATACTTAGAAAATCCCTCATCATCATTTTTCATATATTGTCTGATCATAATCACAATCGTCAAATAGAGGAACATGACTGTGAAGGCGCTGGATAAAGTCGAAATAATATTAATACGTTTGGCAATATCTGCGAAAATGGGCAATAGTGTAAAAATTCTGCCCACCAGAAGATATAGAGGTGCACCGGGCGGATGAGGCACGGATAATCGGAATGAACATGCAATAAATTCCCCACAATCCCAGAAAGAAACGGTAGGTGAAATGGTTAAGTAATAGACGATGAAACTAAATGCGAAAACCGTAAAGGCAATTATTTTATTCAACTTTTCATTTTCCATTCGAAGTTAAGCTCCTTACTCTTTATTGTAATATTCTTTGTATCTTCTTTAGTTCCGCAAATTTTTGTCTTCCCCTGACGAAATATTCCCAAACGATACTTCCGGGATAAATCAACTCAAATATCTTCCGGTCTCTTACCTTCCTCATCTTCTGCACCGTTGATCTTTTCCGAAATAACAATCTTAAGTTAAAAAATATCCAGCCATAACCCTTTAAGATTGAAGCGGCACATTTAAATTTCCCTTGAAACATTTCCCGTAATAATGCAATTCCATCTAAGCCTATGCGAATTAGAAATATTCTTAATAAATTAAGCATCTCCAGATTTTTTGCCAATAGAAAAATGTTGTTTCTAAAGTTCCAATAGATTTTGTGGGAACTCTCTGCAGATAGTGTTCCGCCGCCCTTGTGCCAGACTTTAGCTGCCGGAACACAGTAAATTTTATACTGAGAGAGGTGCATTCGCCAGCAGAGATCAATTTCCTCCATGTGCATTTTGAAGTCTTCATCGAGGGATCCCAATTCAGCAATGACAGTTTTACGGATTAAAAAACAGGCCCCGGTACTCCAGAATATTTCAACAATATCATCATATTGACCCTGGTCTTTTTCGAGAGTAAAGAAAATCCGGCCTCTCATAAAAGGATATCCATATTTATCAATAAAGCCACCGGAAGCACCTGCATATTCAAAATGATCAGGAGCACTCATATCCAATACTTTCGGTTGACAGGCAGCCATTTCAGGATTTGCCTCAAACGCCGGAATGATTTTCTCAAGAAAGTCCGGAGCCACTTTAATATCATTATTTAATAAACAGATAATTTCACCCCGGGCAGTCTCTATCCCTATATTGTTTCCCCGTGCAAACATATAATTTTCGGAATTCTGAATAATTTTTACCTCGGGAAAATTCTCTTTGACAAATTGAATACTGTCATCTGAAGAGGCGTTATCCACCAGTATCAATTCTACCGGATGGTACTTCTGGTGACGTAAAGACTTATATAACTCACCGAGATAATCCTTACCGTTATAATTCACGGTGATTATGGACACCAGAGGCAGGTATTTTTCTTTTTTATTCATTCAGCATAACCAGGGGAACAGGATAGATATTTGTTTGCTTTAGAACCGCCGAAGCTTATATGGAAACAGCAAATTTCATGATATTTTGATTTTAAATCAAGCTTTAAAAATGATAGCTTGGTGCAATAAACATTATTTCAAAAGCTGTCATCCTACCATCATAAATGACCTTCTTACACTCATATTCCATGAGAAATTGAAAAGACTGAATAACAATCTCACACTGATTAGTACACCTTATTTTAAAGTTGGTTCAGGTGGAATCCATAGTTTTGCTTTTCAAGAGAGAAAATTATACTTAATTTTGTTCGGAAAATTGCCGAACAATCTGCAATGTTTCAAGCATTTTGCTGATTATCATATTAACTCGGAAAATATAAAATTATATATTCACATCTATGATCCAGGAAAACCAAAAATTTAATACCCTCCCCTCTCTGCTCGGTTATTCCAGAAGCCAGATCCGGGAGGCCATTCAATCCTATAAACAACCATCTTTCAGGGCAGATCAGATATTCACATGGATTCATCATCATAATATTGATTCATTTGAGGAAATGAGTAATATCCCCAAGGAATTTCGCCGCATACTTTCCGAAAATTTCAGCATTAAAAATTTTCAGCTGTCGGATATGAAAACCGCTTCCGATGGTACAGAGAAATACCTGTGGAAATTACCTGATAACAGACATATCGAAAGTGTTCTCATTCCGGAAAGACGACGCAATACAATTTGCATATCCTCTCAGGTCGGATGCTCACTCCGGTGTAATTTCTGTGCCACCGGAACCATGGGTCTGCTGCGGAATTTAACACCCGGCGAGATCGTGGAGCAGGTTCTGCAGGTAAATAAACTGAGCCAGAACAAGATCACCAATATTGTATTTATGGGGATGGGTGAACCATTCATGAACTATCCGCGGGTTATTCAGGCTTGCCAGATACTGGGAGATCCTGAGGGAACAGCGATTGCAAACAAACGGATTACAATTTCTACCAGTGGGATTGTTCCTAAAATTTATCAGTATACCGATGATAAATTACCTTTTGGACTGGCCATCTCTTTACACGCTCCGGATCAGACATTGCGGGAACAGATCATGCCGATCGCCCGTAAATTTCCCCTCGATCTTCTGCTGGAAAGTATAAGATATTATATGCGGGCCAAAAAACGCAATCGTGTCACTTTTGAATATGTACTTCTTCATGGTATTAACGATACCCCCGCTGAGGCTCGCAAACTCATCAGTCTACTCTCCCCTATCCGATGTAAACTTAATCTCATTCCCTGCAACCAAAACTATCTGGGATATAATCCCCCGCCGCAGGATGCACTACAAAAATTCATGGACATCATGATGAATGCCCCATTTGCAGTCACCCTGAGAAAAAACCGCGGTGAAGATATTACTGCCGCATGTGGACAATTGGCTGTGGAGGTTGAAGAAAAGGCAATTTTTATGAAGGTTTAATCTGCGCAGTTGTCCAAGAAGATCAACCTAAGTTGATATAATATCGAGTCAGGTATGATGGTATATGGTATAAGGTATAAGGTATAGGGTTATAAAGTTATAGAGGTCTAGAGTTATAAATTGAGGATCATTTAATATAATAGTTTTATTCTTCATCCTGTAAATCCTGTCTAAACAAATTCCGGAGAGTTGGCTTAAGTTCTCAGTTAATAATCGTTTAGAATAATTTTTTTCTCTTTAACAGGTATCGAATCAGAGCCCGGTCGAAAGGTTCATTTGTCATAATGTTCTGAAAATCGATATTAAAATTCAGGCATTCTCTCTGCAAATTTCCATAAAATTCTTCGATCTTTTCTCGATACTGTTGCTGCAGGAAGTAAGGTTGTGTCTTTAATTTTTCACCGGTTTCAAGATCAACGAAAGATACCTCATCCTTGAAATTAAAAAATCTGTCATTGGGATCGAGAATATTAAAGACCAGTATTTCGTGCTTATAGTGTCGGAAGTGTTTTAAACCCTCCAAAATGCGTTCGGGATCCTCATAGAGAAACTCTGTAAACAGAATGATTAATCCACGTCTTTTGATCTTTTCTGCCAGAGAATGCAAGGTTTCACTTATAATCGTTTTTTTATGATTGAGTTCAATCTTAGACAATTCCTGCAAAATATAATTTATATAACTGGGAGATGATTTGGGCGGTAAAAACTGATGAATCGTATCGGAAAAAGTAATCAAACCCACTGCATCCCGTTGTTTAATGAACAGGTAAGTGAGTGCAGCAGCAAGATAGCGGGCATAGTCAATTTTTCTTACTTTACCACTGGCGTACTGCATCGATCCGGAAATGTCTAGCAATAAATAAGCTTTTAGATTGGTCTCCTCTTCAAACTGCTTTATATAATAACGATCGGTCCGCCCATAAACTTTCCAGTCTATATCCCGGATATTGTCTCCCGGCATATATTGGCGGTGTTCACTGAATTCCACACTGAATCCATGATAAGGGCTTTTGTGTAAACCAACTAAAAATCCCTCTACGATCATCCGGGCCACAAAATCAAGGTTTTTCAGGGTAGACACAAATTCCGGTTGAAGATACTGCTGAAGATTTTGATATTTCTTTTTCATCAAATATCCTTATACTGAAACTAAAAAGTAAGAAATTATTTCAGTATTCTAAAATATTATTTAACTTACTGTGTAACCCGTATGTCTGGCAGACATCTCAATATTTTAACAGACAGGAGAATTATTAATGAAAGACGCCACACATCATAAAGTCGTTATCATCGGTTCAGGTGCTGCCGGTTTAACTGCTGCTTTATACACCGCCCGGGCCAATCTGGATCCCTTAGTGATTGAGGGAATTCAACCGGGAGGCCAATTGACCATCACCACTGATGTGGAAAATTTCCCTGGTTTTCCCGAGGGTATTATGGGTCCCGAGTTAATGGATCGCATGCACAAGCAAGTCGAAAGATTTGGCACAAAATTCATGTATGGGACAGTCACCCGCGCTCAGCTGAGCAATAAACCTATAGAATTGGAAGTAGAAGGTAAAATAATTACCTGTGATGCTCTGATCATTGCCTCGGGCGCCACCGCGAAACTTTTGGGCCTTGATTCCGAAAGCAAACTAATGGGTCATGGCGTTTCGGCCTGTGCAACCTGTGATGGATTTTTCTTCAAGGATAAAGAGATTGCGGTTATTGGCGGAGGAGATTCAGCCATGGAAGAAGCCACATTCCTGACGACATTTGCCTCCAAGGTAACCGTTATTCACCGCCGCGATGAACTTCGTGCTTCCGCAATTATGGAGGAGCGAGCCCTAAAAAATCCAAAAGTAGAATTTCTATGGAATAAAACCATACTCGAATTTCTGGGCAAAGCTGAAACCGGTTTAGAAGGCTTGCGGCTTAAAGATACCAAAACAGGAGAAGAGAGCACTTTTGAATGTCATGGGGCCTTCCTGGCGATTGGACATGTTCCGAATACGAAGATTTTCAAGGATCAAATAGATCTTGATGATAACGGATATATTATCACAAAGCAAAAAAACAGCCGGACCAGCATCCGGGGGATTTTCGCTGCCGGCGATGTTCAGGATTCAATTTACAAGCAAGCCATCTCAGCCGCAGGTTCGGGATGTATGGCCGCCCTGGATGCTCAACATTATCTGGAAGAACTCGAATTCAGCAGCAGCTAGTTAATTTGATAACCTGGTTAATTCATCCCGCACCTGCGGGACCACCAAGGTCACGCCAGTGGTC
>CBDUVK010000062.1:0-12357 GCA_965370645.1 uncultured bacterium | reverse complement strand
CCCTTATGCATAAGGGAGGGGAAGAGCCCTATTTATAGGGCTTGGGGAGGGTCACAGGAAACAGTCTATTCAGCGAAATCGACAAAATTATGAAAATTCATTTTTAACCGGACAGTAATGCTTATCAAGAGAAGGGGTTGGGGATGAGTTATATAATGTGACAATCTAGATCGGTCCCTAATAATATTGGATATTTAGAATTTCTCACTGGCAATATTTTAACGCTTTGTCTAACTTTGCTCTGCAAGAATTTAATGCCGCCTGATGATGAATAAATACAAGCGAATTGTGCTAATCGGATTTCGGGGAGCCGGAAAATCCACCATTGGAAAGATACTGGCACAACAGTTGGATTGGACCTATGTTTCAACTGATGAAATGGTGGAGAAGCGAGTTCAAAAGTCGATTGCTGATATCGTGAAAGGATCAGGTTGGAAGAAGTTTCGTGATACGGAGCATGAAGTGATCCGGTCAGTTAGCGAGCTAACTGATGCTATTATTGATTGTGGGGGTGGGGTGGTGGAAGATCCTTCAAATATGAAATCTTTCAAATCGGAGAGTTTGATTATCTGGATCGATGCAAATTTAGATGACCTAATGAATAGGATTTCAGGCAATCAAAACGATCGCCCGCTGTTGACCCAAAAGGAGATGCAATTAGATATAGAAAAAAATTATACTGACCGTCGACCACTTTACCAGAGGTATGCCGATTTACGTTTCAGCAGTTCAGAAAACAACCCTGAAGAAATCTGCCAATTTATTAGAAAAGAAATAACTCGTGGAAATTAGTCTTGTTGAATGGAATTAATTGAGTATTTAAATATTAAAGGTACAGAACAAATTAAAAGTAACATAGCTCCAACGAATAATTCTGATGATCTGAATGGCCCTTCCCGTCATGAAGTTTGGCAAATGTTCGATCGTATTGCAGGTCGTTATGATCTTTTAAATCGGTTATTATCTTTCCGCCAGGATGTCCGCTGGCGCAAAAAGTTAACGCAACATTTGCCGGAAGGGAATAATCTGATTGTCCTGGACATTGCAACCGGTACTGCCGATGTTTTACTCTCCTTAGTTCATAAAAATCAACAAGTTGATAGGGGATTCGGTTTGGATATGGCCCGGGAAATGTTAAACTCCGGCCGAAAAAAAATTCAGGAAAAATCTTTTGAAGATAGGTTGCAATTACTGCCCGGTGATTCTCAGTATCTTCCGTTTAACTCTCACAGCTTCCATGCTGTGACTATCGCTTTTGGTATTCGCAATGTAATTGATACCCGACTGGGATTGTCGGAAATGTACCGGGTGCTTAAACCTGGAGGACGTCTCCTGGTTCTTGAATTTTCATTACCAAATCAAGGGCTCTTCAGGAAATTTTACTTGTTTTATTTTCGGAAAATACTTCCCATCTTAGGAGGTCTCATCTCAGGGGATGCTCATGCATACCAGTATCTTAATCAAACGGTAGAGACATTTCCCTATGGTGAGGAATTTAATCATATTATGGAAGAGGCAGGTTTTCAGAATGTAGTAGATATCCCGCTTTCCTTGGGAATTGCATCAATTTACCGGGGAGACAAAATCACCTGATATATTATAATTTGCATGGAAATAAGTACGAAAAAATATATGACATAAATGACTCAATTTGACCTTTCTGAAATTCGTTCAAAATTGACTGAGCAAATCCGGTTTTTTGATTCAGCAGGAAAAAAAATCTGGCGCGCAAGCATATCCCTGCCTGACATTGATATTCTGAATTGGTTAAATGCCATTGATCTCCACCCCAAATTTTTTTGGTCAGACCGGTTGGGACAAAATTCCTTTGCAACTGCTGGCACTGTCTATAAGGTTTCAGGAAATCAATGGTCGGGTTATACATCCCCTTTCAGTGAGATCGAAAAAATACTTCAGAATTCACATCCGGAGCTGCGCTTTTTTGGTGGCTTACGTTTCAATCCCAGTTTGAATGGTGCGCCGGAATGGAAAAATTTTGGGAAATATCAATTTTTCGTTCCTGCGTTTGAGTTTTTAAAGACTCCCCGGAAAACGCTGCTAAGTTACAATTATTTAGTGGATGAACAAAAAGAACGTCATGAGGATCTGATTAATTCCCTTTTAAATACCCGGGACTCCAGAGATCGTTTTTTAACGAAATCCGATCCTGTTTGCTGGGAAGAGCGTAGTGATTTACCCCAGTTGCAGGATTGGCAAGTGATGGTAGATCGCTCGCTGGATTTTTTAGATCGCGGTGTTTTTAAGAAAATCGTACTGGCCAGGAAATCAAAATTTCAGTTTAAAAATGAACCGAATGCCTTTACACTGTTCAGACAATTACGAGATACCTATTCAAATTCTTTTTTCTTTTTTTTCCAATTGAATCATGATTTAACTTTCATGGGAGTATCCCCGGAGCTTTTATATATTCGACAGGGGAATAAAATTTTCACCGAAGCCCTTGCGGGAACCCGGCCGCGGGGTAAGGATGATGCAGAAGACTTGAAACTGGAATTGGAGCTGAAGAACGACGGGAAGGAGCAGCGGGAACACCGCTGGGTATCACGTGAAATTGAACAGAATCTAAATGAATCATGCTCGGAATGGACCCGGCTGACAAATGAAGAAGTGATCAAATGGGCTTTTGTCCAGCACCTGCAGACAAAATTCGAAGGTATATTGAAAGAAACAACTACTGATGGACAAATCCTAAAGGTTTTTCATCCAACTCCGGCTGTTGCGGGATTACCGCGGGAATTGGCGTTAAAGCAAATTGAATTGCTGGAAAAATTTGATCGTGGTTGGTATGCTGGTCCGATAGGATGGTTGAGCAAAGAAAAAGCTGAGTTTGCGGTTGCACTGCGTTCTGCCTTGCTGTGCAAAAAAGAAGCACTGGTTTATGGGGGCGCGGGAATTGTGAAGGGCTCCGAACCCTTAAAGGAATGGCAGGAAATTGAAAATAAGTTGATGAACTTTACAAACCTCTTTAACGGTCGATGACCATATATCAAGAAAATCTCAGTATCTTATGGGGCTCGTTAATTATCGACGAGTTGATCCGGAATGGTGCCAATTATTTTTGTATCTCACCTGGCTCCCGTTCAACTCCATTAACCGTAGCCGCGGCCCGTCACCCCGGGGCTAAAAATATTGTCATCTATGATGAACGCTCAGCCGCGTTCCATGCATTGGGATACGCCCGGGGAAGTGGGAAACCCGCGGTTCTCATCTGTACCTCCGGCACTGCGATAGCCAATTATGCGCCGGCAGTTGTGGAAGCCGCGATGGACTATATACCGATGATTATTCTTTCGGCTGATCGTCCGGCAGAAAAAATTGAAACCGGGGCCAATCAAACCATTCGTCAGTCAAATTTTTTCGGGGATTATGTTCGCTGGCATTTCGATCTGCCCAGCCCCAATGAAGAAGTAAATCCGGAAATGGTTTTGACCACCATTGATCATGCAGTGCATCAGGCACTGTCCGATCCTCGCGGCCCGGTGCATATCAATTGTCATTTTCGGGAACCACTGGCACCATTGAAAAAGAAAATCTCACCCAATTATCTGAAAGAACTGGAGTGGTGGAAGACTTCTCATAAACCTTATACTGTCTATTCGGTTGCCCGCAAAGCTGCCCTGAATAGTGATATTGACAAATTTTCCAGTGTCATTAATGCCACCCGCAAAGGACTTCTGGTGATAGGCAGACTTAAATCAGATGAGGAATACCAGGCAGTAAAAAACTTATCGGATCAACTAGGTTGGCCGGTGTTTGCAGATATCCTGTCCGGTCTGCGCCTGGGAAATCCGCAGGAAAATCTGATTCCCTATTTCGATTTGATGCTGTTAGCAGAAGAGGTTCATGAAAGCCTCAAACCTGATACAATTTTACATCTGGGGGAACAACCGGCTTCGAAGCGCTTCCTGCAGTTTGTTGAAAAAGTTCAACCAAAGAATTATCTTCTGGTTTCCAGCCATTCTTTCCGCAGTGATCCAACCCATCGGGTTACCTGGCGCCTGGTATATCATCTTGAGGAATTTTGTCATGTTATTGGCACCCATCTTAAACCCGGGTTTGATGAAAAGTGGTTTAAATTCCTAAAAGATCATTGCCAGGCATTGGAAAAACGAATCAATGATATCTTAAAAACACGTACAGATATTAGTGAACCCGGAGTATCCAGGTTACTTTCCGAAATGATTCCCGACTCACATCTGCTCTTTTTAGCCAATAGCCTGCCAATTCGTGAGATGGATATGTTTGGCGATTCAGGTGGTGCCAGGATCCGGATTGCCGCCAATCGGGGTGTCAGTGGAATTGACGGAACCATTGCCAGTGCCATAGGATTTGCAGTGGCTCTGAATAAACCGGTGACCCTTCTGATCGGTGACCTGGCATTTCTGCATGATCTCAATTCTCTGACTCTCTTGAGTTCCACCGCGGTCCCCATTATTATTGTACTGATTAACAATGGTGGCGGAGGGATTTTCTCTTTTCTGCCCATCGCTGGATTTAAGGAGGTCTTTGAACCATATTTTGGCACTCCGCATTCATTTTCCTTCGAGCATGCAGCCAGTTTATTTCGGTTAGACTATGCGACACCCCGGAATCTGCAGGAACTACAAAAGACCTACCAGGCAGCAATCCAAAAAAACAAATCCATCCTTATAGAAGTACGAACTGACCGTCAGGAAAACTACGATTTCCATTTGGAGCTTTATCGTCAGGTAATTGCAGTTTTGGAAAAATCTCGCTAATATGATTAGATGGAATTCTAAAACCCTGGGAAAATCCCACCTTCCTGTGATGATTTTTCTGCATGGCTTTTTGGGATCTCTCGAAGACTGGCTACCATTGGCTAGTCGGCTATCATTAGATTACCAGCGTCTCTTGCTGGATTTACCTGGCCATGGAAACTCCAAAGCGAGTCGGATTTCTGATTATTCGATTTCTGCCACTGCTAAAAGCCTGATTGAATTTTTGGATGGTCGAAATATAGAGCGATCTGTTTTGGTTGGTTATTCCATGGGTGGCCGATTAGCCCTCTATCTGGCGGTCCATTATCCACACTATTTTGAGAAAGTGATTCTGGAATCAACTTCTCCCGGATTACAAAAGAGCAAAGATAGATTGGCTCGTCGAATAAGTGACCAGCGTCTGGCGAATGAAATGGAAAATATGTCAACTGAAAATTTTTTACAAAAATGGTATGATCAGCCATTGTTCAATTCTCTGAGAACCCATCCAAAATTTGAAGAGTTACTTAGACAACGACTTAGCAATAATTCGGTTAATTGGTCCGCGTCATTGCTGGGAATGGGAGTCGGTCGACAACCCTCTCTCTGGAACAAGCTTGAAAACCTCAATATGCCGATTTTGATTTTGGCGGGAGAAAAGGATCAAAAATTTCGTAATATAGCATTTCAAATGAAAGAACTGAATCCGGGTTTTTCAATATCAATCATTCCTCAGTGTGGGCATGTGATACACGTGGAAGATGAGTATAGATTTTATTCGGAAGTAAATAAGTTCTTAACAGATAAAGGAGACACCCATGAGTGATATCAGCTGGCGTGAAACGGGAAAATATACCGATATCAAATATCATAAGGCGGAGGGAATCGCAAAAATAACTATAAATCGACCGCAAGTCCGGAATGCGTTCCGGCCACTGACCGTTACTGAAATGATGGCCGCCCTGCAAGAGGCCTGGGAAGATTCGGGTATCGGTGTGATTATTTTAACAGGTGATGGGGAAAAAGCATTCTGCTCCGGTGGGGATCAGAAAATTCGTGGCAACTCGGGATATAAAGATGATCAAGGTGTACATCGTCTCAATGTGCTGGAATTTCAACGGATGATCCGAAATTGCCCAAAACCGGTTATTGCCATGGTTGCCGGTTATGCAATTGGTGGGGGGCACGTATTGCAGATAATGTGTGACCTAACCATTGCTGCGGATAATGCAATATTCGGACAAACCGGACCCAAGGTTGGCTCATTTGACGGGGGTTACGGTTCAAGTTATCTGGCACGAATCGTGGGACAGAAAAAAGCCAGGGAAATCTGGTTTCTATGCCGGCAGTATTCGGCTAAACAGGCTTTAGATATGGGGCTGGTTAATACCGTGGTACCCCTTGCTGATCTGGAGAAGGAGACGGTTATGTGGTGCCGGGAGATCCTGGCCAATTCACCCACAGCTATTCGCTGTCTGAAAGCTGCCTTAAACGCCGATTGTGATGGTCAGGCCGGATTGCAGCAACTGGCCGGATGTGCCACCATGCTATATTATATGTCTGATGAAGCGCAAGAAGGTCGCAACGCCTTCATTGAAAAACGAAAACCGGATTTCACGAAATTTAAAAGACAACCTTGATCGGTAGCTGTAGGAGAGGTAAATTTTAAAGTAGAGACGTCTATGGTATAAGTTATACGGTATATGGTATAAGGGTATAAGAGCATCGTCCTGAAATGGATAAACATTCGATACTTGATGCAAGATACGAGATACTGGATGCTGGTACTTGTTCTTCAAACTTCGATATTCGGTGTTCGTTATTCAATATTCATTATTCTTTTTTTCTTGAGCCTTGGTCCTTGAGCCCTTCTCCGTTATCCGGTTTCTATTGATAATTGTTGATTGATCATTGATATTTAAAAAGTTATGAAAACGTCAAATTTGAATGTATGGATATTAGCCAGCAGACCCAAAACCTTATGGGCTGCTATTGCACCGGTTTTCATAGGTACCTCCATGGCGTATGGCGCAGGGAAAGGCCACCTTCTGGCAGCTATTCTGGCCTGTGTGGCGGCAATATTCATCCAGATCGGTACCAACTTCGCCAATGATTATTTTGATTTTGTCAGAGGTGCTGATCAAAAGGGACGATTTGGACCTACCCGAGTTACCCAGGCCGGCCTGGTTAAGCCCCATCTCATGAAACGGGCTATCATTGTGGTTTTTGCGTTAGCCGTTCTGGCAGGTCTTTTCCTGATCTGGCGGGGAGGATGGCCTATCCTGATCATCGGACTACTCTCAATCCTATTTGGAGTTTTATACACCGCCGGGCCGTATCCGCTGGGGTACAACGGATTGGGTGATATTTTTGTGCTGGTCTTTTTTGGTATCGTGGCTGTAGGCGGGACATACTACGTTCAGGCTCTTGAAATCAACTGGCTGGTCTTACTGGCTGGATTATCTCCGGGATTATTTTCCATGGCCATTCTGACGGTTAATAATTTGCGGGATGTTCAATCGGATTTAAAAGCCGGGAAGTTGACCCTTGCTGTGAGATTTGGAGAAAATTTTGCCCGTTGGGAATATCTCGCCAGCGTTTTGATTGCCTGTCTCATCCCTATTCTTCTTTTCTTTTTTACCCAAAGTCATCTCTATGCCCTGGCAGCTTCCCTGGTTTTTGTTGCGGCCATACCATCAATCAAGACCGTTTTCGAACAGAAGCCGGGAGTTGTCTTTAATCAGGTGCTGGCAACTACCGGCAGGCTTCTTCTCATCTACAGCCTGCTGTTTGCTATCGGTTGGGTTTTATGAGAATTGCATCTCTGGAGGTATTTCGATACCGAATTCCGCTGGTTTCACCTTTGAAACTGGCAGGACAGACCTATCAATTTCGGGAAGGTATCGTTATTCGTATCAAAGATACCGCCAGTCATTCGGCTATTGCTGAAATAGCACCCCTTCCCGGATGGCACCAGGAATCTTTGGACGATGCTTACAAACAGATTATTAACAAAATACCACACATTTTGAAGAGAATAACCTGGGAACATAGTGCGAATTCCTACCAATCATTTCTCAGTTTAGATCTAGCTGGAGTGAGTTATCCTTCTGTACGGTGGGGCCTGGAACTGGCACTCCTTCAACTCAATTCTAATCAGAAAGGTTGCTATCTGTACGAAACTTTGAGTCATTCCTTTCAGGATAATATACAAATTAACGCTTTGCTAGCGGGAGATACCCATAAAATCTTGCAGGATGCAAAAAACCGCATGGCAGAAGGGTATCGCACCTTAAAGATTAAAGTTGGCCGAAATTCTGTTGATGAGGAGATTCAGCTAATTCATAATCTTCGCGAAGTTGTTGGATCCGGGATTAATATCCGGCTCGATGCCAATCAATCCTGGTCAATCACTGAAGCAGTTCATTTTGGAAAATCTGTGAATCAGTCAGCGATTGAGTATATTGAAGAACCATTAAAATCTTCCGGTCAACTAAAAGATTTTTATGAGGAAACCGGCATCTTTGTGGGCCTGGATGAATCTTTATACCTCCTGGATCCTGATGATTTGGAACTATCTCCCGGTACCCAGTATCTGATTTTAAAACCTTCCCGGCTGGGGGGATTTAACCAATTTTGGCACTGGACAAAACTGGCAAAGGAGAAACAGCTAAAAGTCGTGTTCAGCAGTACTTTCGAGTGCGGGATAACGATTGCGGCACTGACTCAATTAGCCGGTACAATACAACCCGGTCACCTGGCTATGGGATTTGATACCTTGCGATGGTTTAAGGAAGATCTGCTGGAGAAGAATATTTCGATCCATCAGGGACAATTAAAGGTATCAGAGGTGGCTGCTCAGGGTCAAAATATAAACTGGGAAAAACTTAAATTAGTTAAAGAATTTGAGTGGTAAAGAATCTTTGCTAAAATGACCCATAAATCCGAACATTTTTTTTTAGAAAAGGGGGATGCTACTGCAATAATCGCCCCTGAGATGCTTCTAAGTTTCACTGAGTTAGCTAAACAATCTCAAATAGTCAAAAATAATTTGATAGAGCGAGGGTTGACCAGTGGACAACGGATAGCCTTGCTGGGTCCCAACAGCCCTGAATATGTGATATTGTTGTATGGATTATGGCAAGCCGGGATGGTTGCTGTCCCCCTGAGTACGCGCTGGCCTCTGAAAATGATCGAAGAATCACTCCATGAGATCGACAGCTCCCATTTAATTGAAATAATACCTGAGAAAAGGGGAATTAACCTTGCCGGTATAAATACCATCGATGGATTCGATCTCCTTAGGAATGAGAAAAAAGTCGAAAATCATGTACAGAATATTAAAATAAAATTTGATCCGGACCTTGATGCGACCATCATGTTTACCTCAGGCAGCAGTAGCAAACCCAAGGCCGCCCTGCATTCCTTTAGAAATCATTTTTTTAGTGCCCTGGGGTCCGCTCAAAACATATCTTTTGAGGAAGGAGACTGCTGGTTGCTTTCCCTTCCAATATATCACATAGGGGGAATGGCTATCCTGTTCAGGGCGCTATTGGGTGGGGGAGCAGTTGCCCTACCGTCGCTTACCCAGACCCTGGATGAGACATTGGAGGAGCTTCAAATAACTCACATCTCCCTGGTTACCACTCAGTTAAAGCAATTGCTCAGGGAGCGCAGTAATATACCCTTTCTTAAAAATATGCAGGCGATTTTGTTGGGTGGGGGACCGGTACCTGTGAATTTGGTAGAGCTGGCGTTGAAAGAGAAACTGCCTCTGTTTTGCAGTTATGGTTCAACTGAAATGAGCTCTCAAATTACGGCCACGAGTAAAGAAGATTCAATTCCACAACTTCAAACTGCTGGATCTGTTCTCCCTTATAGGGAACTTATCATTGCTGAAGATTCTGAAATCCGGGTTCGCGGAGACACCCTATTTCGTGGTTATTTAAAGGGAAGTACTGTTAATCCTGCACGGGATTCCAATGGCTGGTTTCACACGGGAGATCTGGGGCGGATAGATGATCGGGGTTACCTGACTGTAACCGGACGGAAGGATAATATGTTTATATCCGGTGGGGAAAATATTCAACCGGAAGAGATTGAATCCGTGATGATGCAAATTGTAGGAATTAACCAGGTCATGGTTGTTCCCATTGATTATCCGAAATATGGTAAGAGGCCGGTTGCTTTTATCAAGACACGAGATACAGGAAGACAAGATAACAAGATACAAGAAGACAAGATGCAAGAAGACAAGATAACAAGATACAAGATACAAGAGAACAAGAATACAAAATACAAAATACAAATTACAAAATTACCAGACGATAAGGTGAAAGAGGTCAGAGAATATTTGGAGAAACGCTTACCAAGATTTAAGATACCGGACTATTTCTTTCCCTGGCCTGAAGAGAGGTATTTGGAACGAGGCATGAAACCTGATCGCCGGTTTTTTCAGGAGATAGCCGGTAAATTAGCTTCAGAATCCCGGAAATAAACAAATACCGACACTACAATTCAACAGAATCATTGTATGTAGGATTAGACTTACCTCCCCTTGCAAGCAATATCCTATTATCCCATATTCCCATGAATGTGATATGTCTTACTTCTTTTTTCTCTGAATTTTCTGATTTTTAAGTGGGTTGATTAAAATCTGGAGGGTTCGTGATGAAAAATTTCAGGGTTTCGGTAAACCGCTTATTATTGATAATAAAAACTGCCGGATTGCTGGTTTTCTTATTAGGAATTGGTCTCTGGGGTTGTAGTGAAGATAATACAGTTGATCCGAATGGCGGGGGAAATACGGGTCCCCTTGAAGGTTTCGGAGTATCCGGTCTGTTGTTCGAAAATAATCTGGTTATGTATTTTCGGGAAAATGATGGCAGCCGCAGTGAATTATTTCCTCAGATGTATTTTACCCGGGCAGATGCTCAAAATTTTCCGGTTTGGGGGCAATTCCCCAATAATCTTATGGTTTCTGGTGGTGTCCCAAGGGATGGTATACCAGCTCTGACAAATCCCGGTTTCGTTCCTCCCGGTTCAACAGAGTTAAGATATTTGCAGGATTCTGATCTCGTCCTGGGCGTCATTATGGACGGTATCGTCAAAGCTTATCCTGAGAAGATATTATGGTCCCATGAAATTGTAAATGATATTATTGGAAGTGAAAAAATCATCGTAACACTTTGCCCACTCACCGGCACAGGGTTAGTTTTCCGTGCTCCTGAAAACGGAAATATCATAGATGAGTTGGAGCTGTTGCCAGTGGTGGAAACTACCTGGATGAAATGGAAAGAATTATACCCCCAAACAACCGCTATCTCGATGAATACCGGTTTTGGTTTTGTATACAATACTTATCCATACGGATCTTATCGCTCAGAGAATACCCTCCCTTTATTTCCCCTGAGAACAGGGGATATTGACACCAGATTTCCACCGAAACATACAGTCTTGGGTCTGTTGCAGGGTGATGTCCGGAAAGCTTATCCTTTTTCAAAATTGGAGAATGATCCGGTTGTAAATGATGTGATTAATGGCAGGGAGGTATTAATCGTATCTGATATGACTCAGAAATTAGCCATTCCATATGACCGAACCGTTAATCAACAACTGCTCAATTTTACTTTTATTAGTGATACCGTCTTTAAGATGATCGATAATGAGACTGGCAGCAGCTGGAACATAAAAGGTGAAGCAATGTCTGGTCCAATGGTTGGGAATACATTAGAGAAGATACCAGCATATAATGCATTTTGGTTTGCCTGGGCAATTTTCTGGCCGCAAACATTGGTATTTGGTGAGTGATAGAAAGATGATGCGGTTCAGCCATCCAACTTTATCGCTGTTTGTTGTTCTGTTTGCCGCTTGTGAGATGTTAGCAGGTGCCTGGACCCTTCCCGCCAAGAGATTTTGGGTGAAAACGGCTCTTTACTATCAGGAAACAAATCATCGATTTTGTACTGAGCAGGATGCACTTTCTCCGGCATTTCAGCAAGTGGGTTGTACTCATGCCGGGGATAAGGCGCCCTTCGACCCATTTATTGGAGGAACAAGTAGCGGAGTTGCCATAATAACTGAAATAAATTATGGTATTACCGGATGGCTTGATCTCGGTGTCTCAATTCCCTTTCAAAGTCTCAGGTTTACTAATCTGGCTGACCCGGATCGTCCCGCTGCGACTAATATCGGTGATATCAGATTTTTCAGTAAATGGCGTTTTATTTCCGATCTTCTGGTAGGAAGCCTTGTTTTTGGTGTTAAAAGTCCCACCGGGGAGTTTACCGTGGATGCCGAGGTAGTTAATTTGAGTGAGGGCCAATGGGATTTTGATTTTATTGCGGAATTTGGCAAGTCCTTTTGGCCGTTACCATTATATATGAATCTGGCTTTCGGTTATCGCATCCGTACTGATAACAAAAATTTCGAGTACAGCTTTGGCAATGAATGGCTGGGAAGAGTAGAAGGGGGATTCAATATTATGAAAACAATAATGCTTAAGGCAACAATTGATTACTTACATGGAGAACCTCCCCAAATCAAGTCCACCGGCGATGAATTGTTAAAGAGGCGTCAACTATTTACTGTTGCACCATCACTTATTCTTATGCCGATC
>CBDUVK010000061.1:0-12471 GCA_965370645.1 uncultured bacterium | reverse complement strand
ACTGTCTATTCAGAGAAATCGACAAAATTATTAAAATTCATTTTTAACCGGACAGTAATATTTACGAAGGATGTTGTCTGCCTGCCTGCTGCCCGCCTGGCATCGGACAGGCAGGCAGGGGGGAGGTTGTCTGGATGCGAGAAGTGTTTTTAATAACAATTGTAGGAAATCATACAGAACGAGTTATTCTTCTATAGCGATATTTTAATTTTTCAGGGTGTTGGGTTGATTTAACCTAACATATTTTATATTTTTGTGTTCATAATCTAATTAGGGGTTTGTTTATATGGCTGCAAAGACTAAAAAATATAAGGCTATCATCATCGGAACCGGCCAGGCGGGCAATCCCCTGGCAAAGGCTCTGGCCAGTGCGGGCTGGAAGACGGCCGTGATTGAATCCGATCATGTTGGAGGAACCTGTGTAAATTATGGCTGTACACCGACCAAAACAATGGTCGCCAGCGCCAGGGTGGCTCATCTTGTTAGTCGCGCGGGAGAATATGGAATTGAGATTCCTTCCTACTCTACCAAATTAGAAACCGTGATCGCCCGCAAGAATGAAATTGTGAACAGTTTTCGTCAGGGAGGACAAACGGGTCTGGAAAAGACCCCCAATCTGGATCTGATATTTGGATTTGCCCGTTTTGTGGGATCCCATCAGCTTGAGATTGAGAAAAATTCTGGCGAAAAAGTGCTTCTGAATGGTGAATTCATTATTATCAATAGCGGTGCAAAACCCCTGATTCCCGATATTTCAGGTCTAAAAGAGATTGACTATCTTGATTCCAGCACTGTCATGGATTTGGAGGAGATACCGAAACACCTGGTGGTGATAGGGGGAGGATATATCGGCCTGGAATTTGGTCAAATGTTCCGGCGTTTTGGGAGCAAGGTTACTATTATTCAACGTGGTAGTCAATTATTGTCCCGGGAAGATGAAGATGTGGCTGAAACAGTGGCGACAATTCTTGAAGGAGAAGGAATTAAAGTATTGTTGAATTCCCAGGTAACCGCCGTAAAGAAAACTTCCAATGATCAGCTTGATATTTCGGTTAGTATGGATGGGAGACCGTGTCAGATAAAAGGTTCACATCTTCTGGTGGCGGTTGGCAGAATTCCCGCATCGGCAGATCTTCAGCTGGATCTGGCCGGAATTTCCAGAGATTCACGGGGATTTGTTAAAGTTGATGATACCTTAGAAACAGATGTACCTGGAGTTTATGCCATAGGTGATGTAAAGGGCGGTCCCGCTTTTACGCATATCTCCTATGACGATTACCGGATATTGCGCGATTTTTTCCTGCAAGGTACAAAAAGGACCACTAAAGAACGAATTGTTCCTTATACAGTTTTTATTGATCCTCAGTTGGGAAGAGTTGGGCTTACCGAGAAAGAAGCGAAAGCAAAGGGAGTGAAATACCGCCTGGCTAAATTACCAATGACCTATGTTGCAAGAGCACTGGAAAGCGCAGAGACCCGTGGATTTATGAAAGCTCTGATTGATGAAGAGAGCGGACTAATTCTGGGATGTGCGATTCTGGGCATCGAAGGTGGAGAGATTATGAGTGTTATTCAGGTTGCCATGATGGGAAATTTACATTATACAAGTATTAAAGAAGGCATTTTTGCTCATCCCACCCTCTCTGAATCATTGAATAATCTCTTTATGGCGATGGATCGCTGACAGCTCATACTATGATTTTTTTAAATTAACTCGTGCTTTGTGCAAATTTTACTAACGCTTCATTTACCGGAAATTACCGAAATTATCCCTGATAGTAGGATTTGATTTGAGAAAAGGAATAGCAGAAAAAGGAATTGTAAAGAATAAATATGAATAGGAAAATTTATGAATAGATCAGATCTAATCAATGATTTTCTCAGAGTTCGCAAAGTTTCTGAGGATATCTGTAAGCCACTGGAGATTGAAGATTATGTAGTTCAACCGGTTGAGGATGTAAGTCCCCCAAAATGGCACCTGGGACACACCAGCTGGTTCTATGAAGCGATGTTTCTGGATCGCTATCTTTCAGACTATAAACCATACCATCCCATGTACAGTTTTTTGTTTAACTCTTATTATCAGACACTGGGTGAACGCTGGGATCGGCCCCGGCGTGGTGTCTTATCCCGGCCGTCTGTTAAGGAAGTCTATGGATATCGTAAAGCTGTTACTGATCGCATGCTGGATTTAATTGAGTCAATTGCTGAAGCTAAATGGCAGGAATTCGAAAAACTGCTCATCTTGGCGCTTAATCATGAACAGCAACACCAGGAATTATTAGTGACCGACATTAAATTTATCCTGACATCGAATCCTCTATTTCCGGTTTATCAGGAGGTGCAAGCGCTGAAGAATAAAAGCGGAGCAGTATCTGCCTCCTTCATAGATATTAATGGTGGTGTTCACGAGGTGGGTTACCGGGGTGCTGGTTTTTGCTATGATAATGAACAACCTGATCACCAGACATATCTGGAGTCATTTCAACTTCAAAATCGATTGGTGACTAACGGCGAATATCTGCAATTTATGCGGGATAGAGGCTATCAGGAGTTCCGTCACTGGTTATCCGATGGATGGGACACTGTTCAGCGAACCGGTTGGAAGGCCCCTCTGCATTGGATTCAAATGGACGAGGAGTGGCATGAGATTACCTTGACAGGTTTAAGGAAGGTCGATCCGGATACCCCGGTTTGCCATGTGAGTTACTATGAGGCTGAAGCTTATGCCAGTTGGGCTAACAAGAGACTGCCCACTGAAGCTGAATGGGAAGTTGCGGCTACCCAGAGCAAAGCGAACGCTGAAGCCGGTAACTTCTGGGAGGATCAAAAGTTTCATCCCCAACCCGTATCGCCAAAGAAAAATGGTAAGCTCCGGCAAATGCTAGGTGATGTGTGGGAGTGGACTAGTAGCAGTTATCTGCCATATCCGGGTTATCGTCATGCTGATGGTCCTTTGGGAGAATACAATGGAAAGTTTATGGTTAATCAGATGGTTCTGAAAGGTGGATCATGTGCCACGCCACGGGACCATATCCGTACCACCTACCGAAATTTTTTCCAACCGGATAAAAGGTGGCAATTTACCGGGTTTCGGTTAGCAAACTAATAATTAAAGCGAAGAAAAATGGCCAATACCTACAAGGTATTAACTGATCTGAACCTGCAGGATCTGACAGACCACGATCAGGAATTTTCTCTGGATGTACTCATTGGTCTCTCGGAAACGCCAAAAAGGCTGTCTTCCAGGTACTTTTATGATGATCATGGTAGCGAGTTATTTCAAAAAATAATGGATTTACCCGAGTACTACTTAACCCAGTGTGAGTTTGATGTGCTCACGCGCCATAAAAATAAAATTGCCGGTCTGTTGAAAGGTAAGTCATTTAACCTGGTTGAACTGGGTGCGGGAGATGGAAGGAAGACCAGCATTCTATTAGATTATTTTATAGAAAAGAAATTTGATTTTACCTATATCCCAATCGATATCTCCGAAGGGGCCATGAAAAAACTGATGGAGAATCTAAATCGACAATTTCCCCGGTTGCAATCGGATGGAATTGTTGCTGAATATTTTGCCGGATTAAAATGGCTGCGGAAACTGACGGATCGCCGGAACCTGGTTCTTTTTTTGGGCTCTAATCTGGGGAACTTCAACAAACCTCAATCCCGTGTATTTTTGAGAAATCTCTGGAATACCCTGAATAATGGCGACTTTTTAATGACTGGCTTCGATCTGAAAAAAGATATCAATCTGATGCGCCGGGCATATAACGATTCCCAGGGCATTACCCGGGAATTTAATTTGAATCTTCTCCGGCGGATTAATCGGGATCTGGGCGGTAATTTTGATTTAGAAAAATTTAGCCATCATGCCGGCTATGATGTATTTACAGGGGCCATGGAAAGTTATCTGGTCAGTCTGGAAAAACAGCTTGTTTACATTGACGCATTGAGCCAGGCTTTTGAGTTTGAAGCGTGGGAACCGATTCATACCGAATATTCCTACAAATATTTGGAATCTGATATTGTTGAACTGGCAGAAGCGACCGGTTTTCAAATCGAAACACAACTTTTTGATTCCAAAAAGTATTTTGTGGACTCAGTTTGGCAAGTTCAAAAAATCAGTTCGGCTGAGGAAATTCCGGGTTAATTCGCGTCCGGATTACATCGCCGTAATATCCTGGAAAAATATTTTGTTACAGTGAAAACAAAAACACTATTTGACTCGAATCCTTCCAATTTGCATCTGTGAGTATTCTCAATCGGACTAGTAATTGGTTCATTACAATCGAGGAATTTCCAACTGCCTTATACATGAGATGATCAGATTAAGCAAAATTTATTCCTGTTTTAGTGCGCTTTTGTTATCATCAATGGCGATCTGGGCAGGACTTTGATTTATAGTGGACAATGTCCTGTTCTATGAAACGTTTCACAACTTGTTGCAGGAGTGAATTCTTATTATCTTAATCCCTCGAAAACAGGGTCTTCTTATGTGTCAAATGAGTATTCAATTATGATATCTAAAACAGCACATTGTCATTCTATTAATTTTTGGAGGAAAAAGTGCAAATTTTTGATACTGTATTTTTAAATAATACAGTTGAAACCTGGCTATATTTTCTCGGGATTTTAATTGTATCATTTATTTTGCTCCGGTATGCGATAAGAATCTTACATCGAAAGCTTTCTAAACTCTCAGAGAAGACTAAAACTGATTTAGATGATTTAGTTGCCGGCTTAATTGGTAAAGTGAATACTGGCCTATTGTTATTAATCTCCGTCTATTTCGGGTCAATAATTTTAGAGTTACCGGTAACCGTCGGGACACTTTTAAATAAATTTGTCATCGTAGGATTACTGGCCCAGGCTGCTATGCTGGGTAATAGTCTTATTCAGTACTGGGTGGAACGGTATAAAAAGAAGAAATTGGCCGAAGATGCGGCTAGTGTTACCACCTTTACTGCCCTTGGATTTCTATTGCGCTTGGTTCTCTGGTCCGTCATCGCGCTTCTGATCCTGGATAATCTGGGGATTGATATTACCACCCTGGTGGCCGGTTTGGGCATAACTGGTATTGCAGTGGCCCTGGCCGTACAGAATATTCTGGGTGATCTGTTTGCTTCCCTTTCAATCGTTCTCGATAAACCATTTGTGATCGGGGATTTCATTATTATAGATAATTATCTCGGTTCAGTAGAGCATATTGGACTTAAAACTACCCGGCTGCGTAGCATTTCCGGAGAACAGCTGGTTATGTCTAATAGTGATCTCCTTAATAGTCGTATTCGCAACTTCAAACGAATGTACGAAAGAAGGGTACTTTTTTCACTGGGAGTAACCTATCAGACACCCCTTGAAAAATTGCAATTGATACCATCTATGATAAAAGAAATCATTGTAAAACAGGAACATGCGCGATTCGATCGGGCGCATTTCAAAGAATACGGTGACTTTTCACTTAATTTTGAAATCGTATATTGGGTGCAAAAGCCGGAATATATAACATATATGAATACTCAGCAGGCAATTAACATTGAGATCTTTAAACAGTTTGAAGAGCAGGGGATTGAGTTCGCTTACCCCACGCAAACACTTTTTATGGCGAAAGAACAAGATGCGATAAATACTGGAAAAACTTAATTTTATCTTTTGTATCGAATCATACGTTTTTAAACGAGAGAAAACATTTAATTACCAATAATTCGAACGCACGATCATATCTTCGTGATTGATTTTTAAGGAATGTGTATTAAAAGGAGATACATTGATGACGGACTTCTCGAAGCTGTCCCCGGAAGAATTAACTGTTCATACCATTCGTACACTTTCGATGGATGCGGTTCAAAAAGCCAATTCAGGACATCCCGGCACACCGATGGCACTGGCGCCATTAGCCTATGTCCTCTGGAAAAGGATCTTACGTTTTAATCCACGCAATCCTCACTGGTTTAACCGGGACCGTTTTGTGTTATCAAACGGGCATGCTTCCATGTTACAATATTCGATGCTGTATCTTTCCGGTTATGATGTTTCGCTGGAAGATCTAAAAAATTTCCGGCAATGGGAAAGTAAAACACCGGGACATCCCGAATATGGGATCACGTCTGGTGTGGAAACCACCACCGGTCCCCTGGGCCAGGGATTTATGAATGGTGTCGGTATGGCCATGGCTGAAGCTCACCTGGCTGCGGTATATAACCGCGAAAATTTTAACATCATAGATCACTACACCTATGGTTTCTGTGGTGACGGCGACCTGATGGAAGGTGGCTCTCATGAGGCAGCTTCGTTGGCGGGACATCTCGGCCTGGGTAAGTTGATTTATGTCTATGACGATAATCATATTACCATTGAAGGTACAACCGATATTTCCTACTCAGATGATGTGGCAATGCGCTTTGAAGCTTACCACTGGCATGTCCAGAACCTGGGCGATCGGGCCAATGATCTGGATCTCCTGACAAAGGCATTTGAAACGGCCAGGCAGAAGACGGATCAACCTTCGCTTATTATAGTCCGCTCTCATATCGGATACGGTTCCCCCAATATGCAGGATACCCCGGAAGCCCATGGTTCGCCTCTGGGCGACGAAGAAATTCGTCTCACCAAACAGTTTTATGGATGGCCGGAGAATGAAAAGTTTCTGGTGCCGGAACAGGTGGTCAAACATATGAAGGAATGCGTGTCGCAAGGCGAGAAATGGGAACAAGCATGGCAGCAAAAATTTAATGAATATAAAAAGAGTTATCCTGATCTTTCCAGGCAACTGCAAAATGCCATGGCTGGAAAATTAACCGATAACTGGGATGAGGATATACCCGTTTTTCAAGCTGCTGAGGGTTCAGTAGCTACCCGGTCCGCGGCTGGAAAAGTATTAAACAGTTTTGTAGACAGAGTGCCCTGGCTAATTGGGGGCAGTGCTGACCTGTCACCCTCTACCAAAACCCTTATAAAAGATTCCGATTACTTTCTGAAAGGGCAATATCAAAATCGCAACATTGCCTGGGGTATCAGGGAGTTTGGAATGTGTGCGGCTGCCTCAGGTCTGGCTTTGCATGGCGGAATTCGTCCCTTTGTTTCAACGTTTTTTGTATTTACGGACTATGCCAGACCTGCAATCCGTCTGGCTTCCCTTATGGAAATTCCGGTTATTTATGTCATGACCCATGATTCAATCGGACTGGGGGAAGATGGGCCCACTCATCAACCCATAGAGCACCTGGCATCCCTGCGGACCATTCCCCACCTTCATGTAATCCGTCCGGCAGATGCCAATGAGACAGCTTATGCCTGGCGGGCTGCCATGTCACGATTGAACGGTCCAACTATGTTAGTTCTCTCCAGGCAGAATTTACCTATCTTGGATCAGGATAAATATGAGAAAGCCGCTGGTTTGATGAAAGGTGCTTACATTCTCTCTCGGGAGCAGGGAAAGACCGCACAGGCTTTACTCCTTGCCAGCGGATCGGAAATTCATATTGCGCTTGATACTCAGAAGATTTTGGCAGAAAAAGGAATCGATGTTCGGGTAGTGAGTATGGCCTGTTGGGAATTATTCCGTGAACAATCGAAAGAATATCAAGAGAAAGTATTACCCTCAAATGTGACCGTGAGAGTGGCAATCGAAGCGGGTGCCTCACAGGGATGGCGTGAATGGATCGGAGAAAAAGGTGCCATTTTGGGAATCGATCGTTTTGGTGCCAGTGCCCCCTATCAAGAAATATATAGCCAGTATGGTTTAACATCAAAAGATATGGTTGCAGCCGTAAATAAATTAATTGATGAATGATTTTACATCAGAATACTAAGCAGATCAGGAGAACCGCATATGAATGCTTTGATGAAACTGTTTGATTTTGGTCAGAGTTATTGGATTGATAATTTAAACCGCAGTATGATTCGTTCCGGTGAACTGCAAAAACGGGTTAGTGAAGAGGGATTGCGGGGTATGACCTCAAATCCTGCCATTTTCAATAAAGCCATCTCGAAAAGTGATGATTACGATGATCAGATCAGGGAATTAGCGGGTAAAGGTCTTACTACTGAGCAAATATATGAAGGGCTGGCAGTGAAAGATGTGCAGGATGCTTGCGATATTTTCAAACCGGTCTACGAAGAATCACAAGGATTAGATGGGTATGTCAGCCTGGAAGTATCCCCTTACCTGGCAAGACACACCGAAGAAACCATGAAAGAAGCCCGCCATCTGTTTCAGCTGGTTGATCGACCAAATTTGTTAATTAAAATTCCGGGTACCAAAGAGGGATTGCCTGCTGTTGAGCAGATGTTGTATGAAGGAATAAATATTAATATTACGCTGCTATTTTCTATCACCAGATATAAAGAGGTAGCTAGAACCTATATAAAGGCCCTGAAACGCCGGGATGCGGAAGGAAAGGACCTGTCAAAAATAGCCTCGGTGGCCAGCTTTTTTGTGAGCCGGATTGATGTGCTGGTCGATCAGCTGCTCAAACATCGGTTACTTCCTGATACAAAGCAGGACCTAAAAGTCCTGCCTGGCCAATTACTGGGCAAGATTGCTGTTTCGAACGCGAAAATGGCTTATCATGGTTTTAAAAAAATTTTTGGATCTGAAGAGTGGCAGAGACTGGAAGATAAAGGAGCAAAAATTCAACGACCTCTCTGGGCCAGTACCAGTAACAAGACCCCGGAATATAGCGATGTTATGTATGTTGAACCGTTCATCGGGCGACATACCGTGAATACTATGCCAGAAGAAACCATCACTGCCTTTGCAGATCATGGACAGGCAGTTGCAGATAGTGTGGAGCAAAATATCGAGCAGGATGCGACATATTTAAAGCAGTTACAGGAGGTGGGCATTAATTTGGATTGTGTTACCCAGCAACTGGAAGATGAAGGGATTCAGAAATTCATTGAACCTTTCAAGGAATTGATTAAAAGTGTCGCTGAAAAGCAAAAAAGCTTGTCTTGATATTTAATCTTGTGTCTGGTGGTTTTTGGATAGTTCATGAATCCCTTAAAAAATTATGACGCGATTATTATTGGTTCCGGTCCGAATGGCTTAGCAGCCGCCATCACACTTGCTCGTGCTGGACTTTCAGTAGTGGTTTATGAAGCCAGAGATACGGTGGGGGGAGGTATGAGATCGGCTGAACTTACCCAACCTGGTTTTATCCACGATATCTGTTCCGCGATACATCCCCTGGCAGCGGCTTCTCCATTTTTTCAAGAACTGCCACTCACTCAGTTTGGACTCGAGTGGATTGAACCTCCTTTGGCACTTGCCCATCCATTGGACTCCGAATTCCCGGTCATTTTAGAAAGATCTGTAAAAAAGACCTCGGAAGGATTGGGGCAGGATTCTAAAAGCTACAGCAAGATTATAGGGCCACTACTCCGGAAATGGCCGAAATTGCTGCCTGAATTACTCAGACCAGCGAGGATACCTGCTAATCCTGCAAGGTTGCTGAGCTTTGGACGCTACGGGATACAATCTGCCAGTGGTTTTTCATTAAGACATTTCTCGGGAAATCGGGCACGGGCCATGTTCTCAGGATTAGCCGCCCATTCTATGCTTCCTTTAGATCGTTGTTTTACTGCGGCTATTGGATTGGTATTAGGAGTTACGGCTCATAGTGTGGGGTGGCCGCTGCCGAAAGGTGGTTCCCGGAAAATAGCGGATGCCATGTCAGCCTATTTGAAATCGCTGGGAGGGGAAATTATTTTGGATCATAAAATTGAAAAGATTAAAGATTTACCAACTACACCTGCCATCTTGCTTGATGTGGTTCCCAGGCAAATGCTGCAAATGGCTGCTGAGGAATTGCCTGAATCCTATAAGAAAAAATTACAAAAATTTCGATATGGCCCGGGTGTATTTAAGATTGATTGGGCACTTAACGAAGCGATTCCGTTTAAACATGGAAAATGTCAGCAGGCAGGTACCGTTCATATTGGTGGGAACTGGGAGGAGATCGCTCTGGCCGAAGAGCAGGTTAGCCGGGGAGAACATCCGGAGAGACCCTTCGTTTTACTGGCACAGCAAAGTCTTTTTGATCCGAAGCGGGCACCTGTTGGAAAACATAGCGCCTGGGCATACTGTCACGTTCCTGCAGGATCTACGATAGATATGACTGAGCATATTGAAAATCAAGTAGAACGCTTTGCGCCGGGGTTTAAGGATACCATTATCGCCCGGCATACCATGAATTGCCTGGAATATGAAAATTATAATGCGAACTATATTGGGGGAGATATCAATGGGGGTATACAGGATTGGCGGCAGATCCTGGCCCGTCCTGTACTAAGATGGAATCCTTATACCACACCCAATCCCTCTTTATTTATCTGTTCCTCTTCAACGCCACCAGGTGGCGGTGTGCATGGGATGTGTGGATATCATGCAGCGAAAACTGTTCTGAAAAACATATTTCAATAAAGAAAAGTCTGACAAGCTGTTTTCTTCCATGTCAATGAAACACAATTTGAATTTTATGAACCGGTATAAAAAGATTTCTAATCAATCAGTTAACTTGTTACATTTACTGGATATGATTCAAGGCAATAACTACTGAATCAATTTTCATGAGGAGACTCGTAATAAGGGAGGCGATCCGGAAGCCTTTAAATTTTTTAATCAGAAGAGGAAATAATGGAAAAACCCAATAACTCGATTATTGTTATTTTTGGAGCATCAGGAGATCTAACCAAAAGAAAATTGATGCCGGCGCTGTTCGATCTTTATCGGCAGGATCTGCTACCGGATAAATTTGCAATTTTGGGAGTAGCCCGAAGTGAGTACAGCGATAATTCCTTCAGAGATAAAATGATGCAGGATGTAAAAGAGTTTTGTGAAAAATCGCCGGTAAAGAATGATAAATTGAAGGAATTTTTGCAGAAGATCTATTATCAGAGTATCAATACCAAGGCGCCAGATGATTATGCCAACCTGAAAAATAAACTGGATGAGATTGATAAAAAAAATGAGATAGGACAAAATTATATTTACTATCTTGCTACCCCACCCAGTTTGTATGAAACAATTGCCGGCAGCCTGGCTAAACAGGGTCTGCATCACCAGGGTAAAGATTCCGGCTGGAAACGGATCATCGTGGAAAAACCGTTTGGATACGATCTGGAGTCCGCCATACAATTGAACAATAAAATGCAAAAAAGTTTTCATGAAGATCAGATTTACAGAATAGATCATTATCTGGGTAAAGAAACAGTACAGAATGCACTGGCATTTCGTTTTGCCAATGGTATATTTGAACCGCTCTGGAACCGCAATTATATTCATCATGTGGAGATTACCGCATCAGAACATATTGGCGTTGAAAATCGTGGTGGGTACTATGATCAGTCCGGTGCTTTGCGGGATATGGTACAAAATCATTTGCTGCAAATCCTCGGACTGATTGCCATGGAGTCTCCGCCGGTCTATAGTGCGGATGCCGTTCGAAATGAAACGGTGAAGGTCTTTCAGTCTCTCTGTCCCCTGAAACCGGAAAATGTCTCACAGCAGGTTATCCGTGGACAGTATGTCAGTTCGATGATCAAAGGTGAGGCAGTTCCCGGATATCGTGAAGAAAATAATGTGGCAGCCGATTCCCGCACCGAAACATTTGTGGCGTTACGGTTTAATATTGATAACTGGCGCTGGGGCGGGGTCCCTTTCTATATCCGAACAGGTAAAAGACTGCCAACCCGGGTAACTGAAATCGTTATCCATTTTCGACGGACGCCACACCAGCTTTTCCGCAGCCAGTACACCAGTTATACACTTGGAAATCAGTTAATTATTCGTATCCAACCGGATGAGGGGATCCTGCTCAAATTTGGCATGAAACAACCGGGGGCCGGATTTGATATCAAAGAAGTTAACATGGATTTTCACTATTCGGATCTATCAGATGTTTATCTCCCGGATGCCTATGAACGCCTGTTGCTAGACTGTATGCTGGGTGATGCCACGCTCTATGCACGTGCAGACGCAGTGGAAGCCTGCTGGAAATTTGTTTCACCTATCCAGGAAGCCTGGGCGAATGATCCTGATATCAAAATGTATGGATATCCGGCCGGGACCTGGGGGCCCAAAGAATCGCGTGATCTGTTTGGCGATCCGCAGGAAGATTGGCGTTATCCCTGTAAGAATTTGGCCAATGATGGCATATACTGTGAGTTATAATCAGAAAGAAATATCTCAATAGGAAAAGTATCATTGACACCACCCTGTAAAATATATTCATCTCCGGAAGACCTGGCAGTTCATCTGGCCGAAGAATTTAAACAATTGTCAAACAGCGCAGCTACTCATCAAGAGAAAATTAACATTGTCCTTTCCGGGGGCAGTACACCCAAAATACTATTTCGGCTGCTGGCTCAACCACCCTACCGGGACACAATAAAGTGGAAAGTTCTTAATTTCTTCTGGGGCGATGAAAGATGCGTGCCACCGGATCATCCGGAAAGCAATTATGG
>CBDUVK010000060.1:0-12486 GCA_965370645.1 uncultured bacterium | reverse complement strand
GAAATAGTATCAGAGTAGCATTCCTATAAACTTAAAAGAGTTGATTAATTCAACATTTTAGGAAAAATATCCCTTAATTTTCCAGCAGGATGAAATCATCGTACTCTATCTCGAAGCGCAGTTTGTGCCGGGCTTCTTCCTGGGCAAGTTGTAGAAATATCCCTTTCTGAGCAGGTTCGGTGGTCAGCTCAGCCAGATCAGTGTATAACTTGTAGGCGTTCTTTTCAGCTTTCATTGCCAGAATGAGAGCTTGCTGATAACTGAGATCTGCAATAATTTCCACCTCTTCCAGATTATCACCGATTTTGAGATCGGTCACCTTGGTAGCTTCGGGTATCTCCAGTTTACCGCCCTGAATATCTAATAATTTAGATTTGTGTAGTTTTTCTTCACCGGCAAACTGCAAGAAAACGGTTCGCATCGATTCTCTTTCCATCTTGCCTGCTAAATCTGTATAGAACTGATAGGCTTCCTCTTCCTTTTCAATAGCAAAATTGAGGATTTCAGCAATTGAATTAAATTTCATCATTCTTCCTTTATTTATAATTTTTTCACACAGAACTCAGATATTGGTGAATTGAGCGGGCGGCTTTTCGTCCTGCGCCCATGGCCAATATCACAGTGGCAGCACCGGTAACTACATCTCCCCCCGCCCAAATTTTGTCCAGTGAAGTGCGACCGGTTTCCTCATCAGCAACGATATTACCCCGTTTTCCCACTTCCAGTCCGGGTGTGGTACTTGAAATAAGCGGATTGGGACTATTGCCAATAGCACACACCACAGCGTCCACCGGAACGATCACTTCCGATCCTTTTATCGGCACAGGTCGTCGCCTCCCCGAATCATCCGCTTCTCCCAGCTCCATTTTCATGATCTCCATCTCTTTGACCCAGCCGTTTTCATTCCCAATATACCTCAGGGGTAAGGTTAACAGATCAAAAATCACTCCCTCTTCCTCAGCATTTTCGACCTCCTCTAATCGGGCTGGCATTTCCTCCCTGGATCTCCGATAAATAATACGCGACTCCGCACCCAGTCTTAACGCACTGCGGGCGCAGTCCATTGCCACATTTCCCCCGCCAACCACCGCCACTCTTTTATGGCTCTTTACCGGTGTATGATATTCGGGAAACAGGAATCCCTTCATGAGGTTGAGACGGGTTAAGTATTCATTGGCCGAGTAAACACCATTTAAATTCTCACCTGGTATACTCATAAACCAGGGCAATCCGGCACCGGATCCGACAAAAATAGCATCAAATTCTTCCAGCAGGCTTTCTACAGTCCGGGTTTTTCCAACCACATAATCGGTGCGTAAGGTTACCCCTAATTTTCCCAGATACTCAACTTCTCTTTTTACAATGAGCTTGGGTAAGCGGAACTCCGGAATTCCGTAAATCAGCACTCCCCCCATCTCATGCAATGCTTCGAATATCGTCACCTGGTGACCTAATTGAATCAAGTCTCCGGCAACGGTAAGGCCAGCCGGACCACCGCCGATTACGGCCACTTTTTTGCCTGTGGACCTGGGAATTTCCGGTATTTTAAGTTCCCCCTGCTCTGCTTCCCAATCTGCGAGGAATCGTTCCAATCTTCCAATAGCAATCTGCCCGGCTTTCTTCTGCAGAATACAGGTCTCCTCGCATTGTTCCTCCTGAGGACAGACTCGCCCGCAAACGGCAGGAAGACAATTTTTCTCTTTCAGGATGCGTACTCCGCGTTCAAAATCCTTCTCTGCAATTGCCTCGATAAATCCGGGAATATTGATTTCCACCGGACAGTTTCCCACACATCTCGGTTTAGGACATTGAATACATCTCTTGGCTTCCTCAACTGCAGCTTTTGCGGTGTAGCCCAGTGCTACCTCATTGAAGTTATGCCGCCGCACTTCAGGCATCTGCTTTGGCATACTTCTTCTTCTCAGGTCCAATTTTTTCTTCCGGGTACCTGCCATTTTCACGCTTTCCCGAGTTTAAGGCTATGTTCTTCACATTTACTGGATCGCATGGGAACCGCTTCCTCTGACATATAAGTTTTTCGTCGCTGTAATAATTCATCCCAATTGACCAGATGACCGTCAAAGTCCGGCCCATCCACACAGGCAAATTTAGTGGATTCTCCAATCGTTACCCGGCAAACCCCGCACATTCCGGTTCCATCAATCATGATCGGATTCAGACTGACCCAGGTGCTAAGGCCAAGCGGCCTGGTCATATCTGACACCCGTTTCATAAAGAAAGTGCATCCATTGGCAATTACCCGGTCGATCGGTTTTCCCAGATCTTTCACAATCTGGGGAATCCTCTCAATATGACCCCTCAGACCCTTGGATCCATCCCTGGTAATCAGAAACAGTTTCTCTGATAATGATTTAAAACGATCCTCCCAATAAAACAGGTAGGAGCTCCGGGCTTCAATAACCGTAATAATTTTATTGCCCTTTGCCTTCAAAGCCTTGGCGATTGGGTAAATACTTCCAATGCCATAACAGCCTCCTAAACAGAGAACGGTTCCGAATTTTTCCACAGCAGTTGCATTTCCCAGTGGTCCCACTACGGTTGGAATGCTCATTCCCGCTTCCAGCGAGGCTAACTGATCTGTGGTATATCCGATATTCATCAGAATAACCGTTACCGTCCCCAGGTCCACATCCCAGTCGGAGACGCTGAGGGGAGTGCGCTCTCCCTCTTCCGAAGCCCGTAAAATGACAAACTGTCCCGGTTGAACCTGGCGGGCAATCTCAGGTGCTTCCACCGTGAGCAGATGAATATTGGGAACTATCATTTTACTTGCGATTACTTTAAACATTTTTCTTCCTTATCCTTACCCTCTGGGGATTAGGTCCGGAAAAATTGCCCTGAGGTACTGTCAGGTACAGGGATCCCTGGGGTAAATCCGGACTGATTTTAGCTGGCCAGTCTGTTTTCTGTTTTGAGAAGCTGACAATAACCGTATCGCCATCCTCAATTCGTGCCTTTTTTGCATCCTGCGGTGAAATTTCCAAAAAGCCTTCAGAGAATATTCGCTGGGTCCCCTTTACCCAGGTAGTGAGCGGGATACTTCGGTGAGAATGTTCTACCACAGATGTTGTTAAAAGGAAAGAACCGTTAATGTTTGACACTCTTTGGGCGGTTTTTTGCAGCTTGTTTATTTGAAATTTTCCTTCGCAGACCAGAGGGTGGGCTTCCCGCCCGGGTTTCTTAAAACTCCCAAATTCCGGAATAATTGTAGCTATTTCAGCATGAATTTCAGCTGCATTCTTAAATTCGAATCCTTTTATTCCCATCCTTTGGGCAAGTTTGCACAGAATTTGCCAATCCGGTAAAGCTTTACCGGGAGGATTAACTGCTTTATTGACTTTTTGAATCCGCCCCGCCCCATTGATGAATGTTCCGTCTGATTCGGTGAAAGCCGCAGCAGGTAGGGCCAGATCAGCCTGGAATTGAGTATCTGGTGGGTAGATATTTTGTGCGATGATAAATTCCGCCGGATTTTTCGTACCATCGGGAGGAATCTCTCCCACAAGATATAATACTTCTAACTTATTATGAGCATTGACAGAATTTATGTTCCATTCCGATTTCAAAATACTCCCCTTTTTCCCGGTCATTCTGAAAAAGTCAATAACCTTCCCTTTATCGCCTGAGGAGTAGCCACCGGGCAGAAATTCGGGATAACTGCCCATCAAAATGCTGCCAAATAAATTGTTTTGGGCGGGAAGTGGCAGAATACCCGCCTTCAACTGGATGGCCAATTTTTCAATCGCCTGGAGTAAGCTAACGCTTTCGCTGTATTGCATGATTTCGGAACCAACCAGGATAGCGACTTTAGAAGCATTTTTAAGTGATTGGGCAATGTAATTGAGTTCCAGGTTTTTCTGGTCTGCTTCTTTCGCTATTCTGCGAACCGGTTTTCCGTTGGTCATCTGGATGAGCCGCTCTATAATATCAATTTCGGTACCTGGCCCCGGCTGAATCCACTGCTCAGCCAGCAGGGCAATATTATGATCCCAGGGATTAATGGTAATAACTTTCGCACCCTCTTTCAGAGCCCATCTCAATTCCACGCCAACCACCGAACGACCATAACGTGTATCTAAACCTATGCACAAAATGACATCAGCTTTGCGGGCTTCGGATAGTGGTACAGCCTTTTTGAGAAGATTCAAGTATGCATTAATACCCTCTCCATAAAATAAACGTGCCGAACTATCAATATGATTCGAATCCATGACAACCCGGGTGAATTTTTGGGCCACATACAGATCTTCATTGGTGCAATTTGCTGAAATCAGCATACCAAATTTTTCCGGTGGACAATTCTTTAATTTTTCAACGGCGATGTCAATCGCTTCATCCCAGGGAATATTGACATTCGTTGCCCTGTATAATTTGTAGGGCACTTTGAGGCGCTTATGTCCATTCACCATCTCGGTAATACAAAACCTGCCTTTGACACAAAGCTGGCCATGATTCACAAGCGGATCATCAACCGGTAAACTGCCAATAATCCGATCTTCTTTGACCAAAAGTCTTAACTGGCATCCCACACCACAAAAAGAGCAAGTTGATATCTGTTCTCGCTCAGGTTTTCCATCCCACTTGCGGGCTTTTTCTGATAGGGTTCCGGTTGGGCATACAGACACACATGCACCGCAAAATTCACAGCCCGAATTGATATGGGTGCGGTCGTAGGCAGGGCCAATAACCGTGTTTCGTCCACGGAACTTAAACGCCAACACATTGGCAAGTCTTACCTCCTGGCACATGCGAATGCATCTACCACAGAGAATGCATAAGTTATAATCCCGGTCATAAAACGGATCTTCTTTTTCTACCCGCTGATTGCGATAAAAGATCGGATAGTTAATTTCTTTCACATCCAGATACTCTACGACATCCTGCAGTTCGCATTGATCATTATTTGCGCAGTAACGACATCCCGTCGTCACCCCGGCTTTATGAATGGTGGTCAAATATTCAGCACATTCCACTTTTTCATCACAGATGAGGCAGCTTGAGGGATGTTCACTCATAAACAGTTGGATAATTTCCCGCCTGATAGTATTCACCTGAGCTGTGTGGGTCCGGATGACCATCCCATCCTCAATAGGAGTGGTACATGCTGTAGGGAAATTACGAAATCCCTCCACTTCGACGATGCACATCCGGCAACCCCCATGAGGAGAGAGATCTTTATGAGCACATAATGTGGGAATATAAATCTGATTCAGTTCGGCAGCTTGTAAAATTGTTAGGTCTTTTCTTACCAGGTAGGACTTATTATCGATATTGATGTTGACTTTTCCGTTCTTCCGACTCATGCTATCGCCACATTCTTAGTGGATTTAAATTCTATGGCATTCCCAGCCAGCGGATTATACCGACACACTTCGTAGCAGGCCTTGCATTTGATGCAACGATACAGATCAATGGTATGGGGCTCGGACCTGACTCCCGAAATGGCGTCAGTTGGACATACATCGATACAAAGCTGACAGCCATTACATTTCTCGGGAATTATTTTATAATCCACCAGTTCTTTACATGTGGCGGATTTGCAGTATTTTTCTTTTACATGAGCAAGATATTCGGTTCGGAAATAGCGCAGGGTGGTTAACACCGGATTTGGGGCAGTTTGTCCCAATCCACACAGGGAAGCTTTAGCACAAGTTTCGGCAAGAATTTGAAGTTGTGCCAGGTCATCCGGTTCGCTGTCACCTTTAACAATTCTTTCCAGAATATTCACCATCTGCCAGGTCCCGACCCGGCAGGGGGAACATTTCCCACAAGACTCTTTCTGGGTAAAATTCAGAAAGTACAAAGCTAAATCCACCACACAGGTATCTTCATCCATAACGATCATGCCACCCGATCCCATAATAGAACCGGCATTCTGCATCGATTCATATTCCACCGGAATGTCTAAAAACTCTTCAGAAAGACATCCTCCGGAAGGTCCACCCGTCTGAACCGCTTTAAAGGCTTTCCAGGGACCACCACCGATATCGTATACAATTTGACGAAGTTTTATTCCCAATGGTACTTCAATCAATCCACCCCGACGGATCGATCCCACCAGAGAAAAGGTTTTGGTACCATAATTCCCTTCCACACCAAATTGTTTATACCACTCAGCGCCGTTTCTTAATATGTTGGGGAGAGTTCCAAGGGTTTCAACATTATTTATGATGGTTGGTTTTCCAAATAGTCCTGAGATTGCCGGGAAAGGGGGTCTTGAGCGGGGCATCCCTCTTTTCCCCTCAATACAGGCAATTTGAGCTGTCTCCTCTCCACAGACAAAAGCACCGGCACCCTCTTTGATAATTACCTCAAAGTCAAATCCCGAATTCTGGATGTTTTTCCCTAAAAACCCATATTCCCGTAGCTGTTTGACTGCAATTTTTAAGCGCTCAATTGCCAGAACGTAGTCAGTGTTAATATAAATATATCCGTGATTCGCTCCTATCGCGTATGCGGCGATGAGTAATCCTTCCAGTACACAATGGGGATCCCCTTCAATGAGGGCGCGGTTCATAAAAGCACCGGGATCTCCTTCGGATACATTACAGATCATATATTTTTCTTTTCCGGGGGCGTCTCGGCAAATTTCCCACTTTTTGTAGGCGGGAAAACCAGCGCCACCCCGTCCCCGCAGACCGGCCTCTTTCACCTCACTGATAACTGCACGAGGTCCAATTTCCAGAGCTTTAATCAAGCCCTGATAGCCATCATTAGCCAGATAATGATCAATATTTTCCGGGTCGATGAAACCACAATTTCTTAGAACCAACCTCACTTGTGATTTCAGCATCGGTAAATCGAAAAAATAGGGAATATTCAGTGAGTCATTTTGACCGTTGGTTGCAAAATGACCGACAGCCATATGAACTGACGGATTATCTTCTATTAAAAATGCTTGAATAATTTTTTCAGCCTTTTCAGGAGTAACACCTGCATAACATATTCTGGGATATCCGGGTTTTTTTATATCCATGAGTGGTTCCATATAGCATGGCCCAATGCATCCAACCTCTATGATCTTAGCTTTTAGCTCAGACGATTTTAGAGTTTCCCTGATGGCATCGATAAGCTTTATGGCACCCGCAGCTTTACCACAGGTTGCTGATCCAACATAAATAACCGGAATTTTATTATGGATCAGCGATTCCCACTGTTTCAGAGCTTTCTCTTTTCTTTCCGTAAAGCTAATCATGCTGTTCGAGGATCTCCTTTAATTGGGTCACCAGAACTCGACTATAAATGTCCTCATTAATTTGCACAACCGGTCCCAGAGTACAACAGCCCAGGCAGGTGGCTCTCTGAAAATCAAACTGCTTATCCTGAGTGGTTTGTCCGATCGAGATCCCCAGTTTCCAGCCAACTGTTTCGGATAGAAACAGACCTCCCCGAACATGACAGGCAGTTCCCATACACACTTTAATGGACTTTTTGCCGGGGGTAGTAAATCTGAATTTGGGGTAAAAAGTGGCCACTCCATATATCTGATTTTCGGATATTCGTAAAAAGCGGGAAACGCGACGCACGGATTCCCGGGAAATATATCCTTCCTGTTCCTGGATCCTAATCAGAAGAGGAATCAGATCACTTTCCACGCCTTTAAATTCATGAAATACTTTCAGATAGCTCTTATCATTCACTGATAGTTTTCCCCTCTGATATTTATCAGTCACTAATTACCTTGTCGGTAAAAAAAATACAATCAGTTAGTTTTACCTCGCCCCTGACAAAATCCTCAGCAAATACCAGACAGGTCGGGGAGCCGCAACACCCACAATCAATCTGGGGAAGTTTTTGATAAATTCTCTCTCTTTCTCTCATCCTTTTGATTGATGTTTCAAGGTCAGTATCAAAAAAGGTAGTCGGACGGGGCAAAATTGGTTTTTCAAGAAAATAGTATTTTGATTTTGTCTTTTTGGCAATATCCTGATCATTAATCATTATATCTTGTTCATATTTTTGTCTTTGTTTTATGTTATTTGCCCGGGCCACATAGGTATTTTCTACCGTGAAGGGTCCCCCAATACAGCCCATCATACAGGTAAGAGCCTCAACAAATTCCACATTGCGCAATTTTGAATTTTCAATATCATCGAATATTTTTTTAACATGATCCAGTCCGGATACCGCCAGCCAATTTTCCGTGGTTGATTCCCGAGTTATACTTCCCATGCTTACCCATCCGGCATTAAAGGCAAAATTGTCCGGTATTTTCTTTATATCAAAACTTTCTTTTAATGCAATGATATGGGGAAGCAAAATCGAATAGACATCCTTAATTGAAAGCGCCCCATCAAAATAGGATTCAGCTTTTTCTGCCGGTTGTTTTATAGAGACAATTTTTGCGGGACAGGGCGCAATATAAATGATGCCCACCTCATCAGATTGTAGACCAAGCTTTTCGGGATAGGTTTTTCGAATTTCTCGAGCGGTCACCTCCCTGGGCACATCCAGTGGCACAATCAATTCTACAAGGTCAGGATATTTGACCTGAATCAGGCGGATTGCGGCAGGACAATGTGAGGAGATCAGAGGTAGCCGCCCACTGTAACCCCTCAAATATTTATCCAACACTCTGACCAGGGCTGCAGATGAAACGCTCACATCTACTACTTCATCAAAACCCAGCTGTTTTAAGGCAAGATCAACGAAATAGGGGTGAGTTTGCGGATCAAATTGAGTGTACAATACCGGAGATGGTACGGCAATCTTATATTTAAATTTTGAAATATCAAAAACGGTATCACTTATGGGAACAATAGCTTTTGAAGGGCAGACCGATAAACAGGTACCGCAATCGACACACAGTTCTCCCGATATGGAGACTTTACCATCCCGCACCCGAATAGCCTGGGTGGGACAGTTACGCATACAGGTCATATGCCCGCAGCATTTCTCATTGACTATTTTATGAGCATGATAATATTGCTCCATCACCCGCTATCCTTCTCTTGTTCTTTAAGGTTAAAATGCCCTTTTCATCATTGACATTTTATCATTTCGGTATAGACACAGTTGCCCCCATTTCCTTACTCCTAAAACACAAATTCTGCAGGGACTTCAGATGAAAAATTTCAACCGCAAGCAGGTTCCCTTTCCAACCTCACTGCTCACATCCAGTTCATCGCTGTTTTTCTTAATGTTCGGTAATCCCATCCCAGAACCAAATCCCATGGCCCTCATTTCTTCAGTTGCTGTGGTATATCCCTCCTGCATGGCCATTTTTATATCCGGAATCCCTTTTCCGACATCTTCAATGATCACTTGAATAAATTTAGGAGTGACTGATAATTTAACCGTACCCCGGGTGGCATGCATGACCACATTCATTTCACTTTCGTACGTTGAAATTGCAACCCGGCGAATAAGAACCGGTTCTAATCCAATTTTTTTCAGGACTGCTTTTACTTCGGTCGATGCCATTCCGGCATTGGCAAAATCATTGCCATCAATGGAGAATTCATGACTAAGAATAATGTCATCTTTCGATGAACCAACTAACTTTGGAAAATCCGGCATCGTCGATTTACTATCTGCCAGCCCGATAAGCAGACATGCATCGTACATATCCAGCTGAGTAGATAGAAGTACAATCTCTTTATCCCTGGCAAATTTTTCAGATCCATCCTTGGTTTTTTTTCCCCGGATGAGTACCACCCCATCAAATTCAGCCACATGTGCAGAAATGATGGCCTGCTGAGAGGCCAATCCTGTTAATAATATCGAATTAGGCTTCCCGAATGCCAAGACATCACTCATCAGATCAGAAGCATAAATGTGTTTAACATCTACATCCAATTTATCATTACCGACAATGACTTCAGCTTTCAATATGTCTTTTATTTTTTTTATTTTCACAATGCGTACTTTTTCATCAATATAAATTTTTAACTTATATTCCTCATCTTATTAAATACAAGCAATCTTGCTTTCTGCAATCAGGTCGTCATAAGGCCTAATGCGTATAGTTTCCCAACAAACTCAAAAGTGGGAAGCTCAGTCCAGAGTAAAGCAATGCTATGTTTTGATGCCAGCTCAACGGTATCCGGAGGGACCTGTTTATTGCTAGTGACTATGACCGCTGATACATCCACCAAATTCGCGGCGGGAATGACACTTTTATGGGTTTGCACAGTTACCCAAATATCACCGGATTTGGCACCAGCCATGACATCACTGAGCATATCAGATACAAATACACCTTTGATTTCCCGATGATCAAAGTTACTTAGAGGTTTGAGGCTCAGATTTTCAATCAATTCTTTGGTGGTCATTCAACTTCTCCTATTCATTTAAATTCTGACTTTATATTAATCAAAACGGTGTCTTCTTCTCTCCCGGGGGCTCCAGGGATAGCATACCGACATCATGAATAAAATCTCCTTTACACCGAGAAAAGTCTTCGATTAAATCATATGATAGAATAGCAATGGTAGAACGCGAAGTATCTCTTCTCTGATTAAAATAATTTTCCAGAATTTTTAATTTTTCGGAAAGAATTGCATGTTCTTTGTCTTTTGGAAGAAATCCAAATGCGACTACAATCCATTTTTTTTCTGACTCATATTTTTTCTGTAGTATTTCCACTTCACAATCGGGAAGGCAACCAGTGCAATACATAAATCCCATGATCTCTCTGAAATCCTCGACAAGATCACATTTTTTACATTTCAGATCAAAGAGAAATGATTGGGCATTTTCCATGATGGTCCAATCACTATTCCCATCACGATATTTCTCACCTATCACGGGGTGGTCTTTCGCTGAAAAATAAGTTCTAAGGCTATAAGGTTGGGAACATTTTTCAAATACCAGGAAGCCAAATTCGATATGGGTCATTTCCCACTGGTGTTGACACTCGGGCATTGTATTGCACTCCTATTTTAATATCATCACATCTGAATGAAACTGGGCCGTATTTGATTACCGGATAATGGAAAAATCATGTTTGAATCATAAGATTCTCAAAATTCCGTTCTGCATATGATTACTTTCAATAACTAAATCTTTATCGAAATCAATTTATCGCTCAATAAAAATATCCGGCTAAACAGTGTTTTGATGAAAAAATGGAACGTCTCGAATCCTTGACTAAAAGAAGACCAAAAAGATGAATCGTGACCCCGGCTCAATAAATCATGCGAATATCGCTCTTAAGCCTCTCTCGATCTTTGACGTGATCATCAACAGTTCAATCGAAAATGAACAAATAATTACTTTTTTACGAAAATACAGAATAAATTCAATTAATGTCAATAAATTTATGAGAATCTGCCATCAAATTATTCAAATATCTTGCCTAGAAATATATGTTTCTAATGTATTTAAAAGAACACAGTATCACCCAATCAGGAGAGAATGTTTTCAGGTAAATATGATCCTCCCTATACCTTCGGTGATATTTTTATAGACTATGCAAAAGATGTGAATTATATTGCCCATCCAAGCGACAGGCAATAATCACCGGAGAATCCTCATGAATCTAACTAAGAAAATTCCCTTATTTCCTCTGGGAATGGTATTGCTTCCCGAGATGATGATTCCCTTACATATTTTTGAAGAGCGTTATAAAAGCATGATCAGTGAGTGTCTGGAAGAGGAGAAAGAATTCGGTATTGTTTATTATGATGGATCAGATATTAAATCGATTGGATGTACAGCCGCCATCACGAAGGTTACCAGACGCTATCCGGACGGTCGAATGGATATTATGGTGCGCGGTTATCACCGCTTTACTATTGATAATGTTCATGAGGATAAAGATTACATGGAGTCCGAAGTTACATATCTGGAGGATATCGATATAGAGGACTTCGAAATTTCACCTTCTTTATTGGAGAAGGCCAGGGAATTAATAGAGAAAATAGTCAAACTTACCCAGCGCAGTTCCAGCGCACTTTCTCCCGATATTTCAGATCCCACAAAACTCTCTTTCATTATTGCGGGCATAGACGCGTTCTCTTACGAGGAGAAGCAGGGTTTTCTGGAAATGGATTCAACCGCAGAAAGGCTGGATAAAGGCGTTGAAGCACTGGAACAAATCATTGAAAGGATTAAGATTAACGCCGAGATACGCAAAATTATCGATGGTAACGGACACCTGCCGGAATTGCTCAAGTAAGTTTGACATAAAAAAATGACTCTACCAGTTACATATTAATAATCTTGTTCTATTTAAAAATCTCACGCAAAGCCACCAAGACGCTAAGAACGTAAAGGATTTTAACCACGAATTACACGAATTAACACGAAAACATTTAAAGTTATTATCTTAAAAAAATAAAGGTTTATTAGTGTAAATCCGTGAAATCCGTGGACTAATTAAAATAAATATAACAGAATCAAGATCTTGGCGGTTTTGCGTGATGAATCAATAATAAAGGTTTACAGAATGAGCATAAGCCCTCTTGAATTGGCATTAAAATATATGGATATCTTTTTTAGTGGTCAAAATATGGAAGAATT
>CBDUVK010000059.1:0-12498 GCA_965370645.1 uncultured bacterium | reverse complement strand
CGGGACGATAAAGTAACGGCCTGCTTGCCAGGATCAAAGACAATACCTTATGTACCCAGCTGGTATATTATTCTATTCAATTTTGCACAACGGGTTAAATCATCAATGTAGATTCATTTACTCTACATAAATTAACGCCAGAGTTACATCGTCGCTAAAGTCCTTTTGTGCACTAAAATTTTTCAGTTCCTGAAGTATGAGTAGCTTTAATTCGTGTGGGCTCATATTCTGATTCTTCTGGATCAGATTGATCAGTCTATCTTCACCAAACTCTTCCCCTTTACCATTCATCACCTCTGTAACACCGTCCGTAAACAGAATAAGAAAATCTCTGCTGAGTAACTTAATGGTCTCCTGGCGATACTCCTGATCCTTTAAGAAACCCAATACAATTCCACCGGTAGTCAGCCTAAGTATAGAACCATCCCTCCGAATCAACAGGGGTGAATTATGCCCGGCGTTGGTAAAGGTAAGTTCACTCATCTCATGGTTATAAATACCAAAAAAGAATGTGGCGAAGTATCCTTCGGTGGTAATTTCAGTGATTAAATTATTTAAACGGGCAACCACCTCCACAACCGGGTAGATCTTTTTCAAATGACTTCGGAAACCCGCATAAAGTATGGCCATTAGAATAGATGCGGGTGCGCCCTTCCCCGACACATCACCAATGGCTATCCCCAGCTTTATATCACCCAATTTGAATATATCATAAAAATCTCCACCCACAATTCGTGAGGGTATATTTATAAAACTGATTTTAAGCCCTTTAAAATCAGGGGGCCTTTCGGGAAGGAGCGCATTTTGTACTTTCGAAGCAACAATCAATTCGCTCTCCAGTCGTTTTTTCTGGGTATATGCTTCGAAGAGTTGGGCATTTTCTATGGCAGTGACTGCCTGACTGGCAAAGGTCATAAGCAGTTCTTTATCGCCCGGGGTAAAATGGTTCAATTTATCACTCTCCAGCGCCATCACTCCCAGAATTTGATCCCCATTAATCAATGGCACCGTTAATTGTGAACTGGTATTTTTTCTAACAAGATAGTAGTTAGAATCTTGACTCACATCGTTGATAATGCTGGGCAGTCGATTTTTTATCACCCAACCGTATAGGCCCCTATCCAGTTTCAATGTGAGCCTTTTCAATAATTTTGTATCGTATCCCCGGGTAACCATTCTTTGTAAAACTTTCTTATTTTTATCAATGAGAAAAATCCCCCCCGCATCGTAGCTGACCAGTTGCTTGACGGAATCAATGATGGTCTCTAAGACCTCGGATAGGTCGAGGGTAGCGGATATTTGCTTTCCAATTTCAACTAGCAGATAATTCTGTAACGATTTTCTTTTTACCTCGGAATAGAGAAAATCATTCTCCAATACATCGGCGGTTTTAACAAAAATCCGTAACAGTTTCTGTTTGATACTTGGAAAATCAAAGTAATAATTAAGACTTGAGTCTAACAATAAAAATCCCAGATACCCTTTATAACTTTTCAGAGGATAAAAGTAGTATAGTTTAATATCGGGAGATATTCTTTTTCGCAGATCAGCAAACTGTTGATGTTTTTCCTCTAACTTTCGAAGAGCTTGGAAATCAATTTCCTTTGGATAGATTTTATCCAGTTCTCTCGCTACCGGAAGTTTAATCAGTTTAGGAAGATCATCTTGATTGATATTGGAACCAAATAACTCATAATCCTCCCCCCAGCAATAATAAAAGGCCCACTTATTTTCCCGGAACGACATTTCAAGAAAATTTATAAATCTATCAACGATTATTTGAAATTCCAGGGTAGAATTCAACTCTACATTAAATTGATCAATGGATTGATTGATTTTAAAGATTTTTCGGTAAAAATTTTTATCAATAAAATTTCTCACCATCCAGGTAACCCGATCATGAAAAAACAGAGCAATGGTTAAGGAGATAAATAAGGAAACGAAGGGAAAATTAATATGAAAAAAGAAGTTTAGTGTATAAAATACGATTAAATAAAACAGAGTATACAGCAAACTTGTTATTGCAATCCGCAGAAGCTTCTTAAAATTTGGTCGTGCTCTCAACAATTCCTCGGCAATTAGAATCCTAAATATAGTCGTGATTCCCTTTAAAAATCAAGGTCTTCCCAAAACCTTTTAAATGGGAAACAGCGCCCCAGTTCATAAGATTCATCAGTATATGAGTACAATAATTTCGATCACTTTACTCCCATCCCTGAGCACATTTACCCAAGAATCATCTGTAGGGTTATCATTGAACGATAACACAAGAGTTTCTTTGGTTTGATTAAACAACTTAAGTATATTAAGCGAAATTTTTCAACTTTCACCAATCTCGATAATAGGTGAGATCCATATATGGAAAAAACACTTACCGAAACCCAGCTTTATACCCTCCTGGAGTCGATGCGCCTGATCAATTCAACTCTAGACCTGGGTGAGTTGTTGGCCATTATTATGAAGGAAATCACTGAAAACCTGAATGCTGAACGGAGTACTTTATATATTGTTGATCATAGCAGGCAGGAGATCTGGTCTAAAATTGCTCAGGGTGATAAGAAACTAGTCATTCGACAGGCAATCGGTAAGGGTATCTCGGGATATGTAGCAAAGACTGGTAAACCTCTCAACATAAAGGATGCCTATACCGATTCACGATTCAATCCGGAAATTGACAAGAAGAGCGGATTTCGAACACGTTCTGTTTTATCTGTTCCGGTCTTCGACATGAGCAAGCGAATCATAGCGATACTTCAAATTCTAAACAAAAAGGATGGTTTCTTTAGCCAAAAAGACCAGACTTTCACTTCAGTATTCGCAGATTACATATCGCTGGCAATCCAGAATGCCCAACTGTACCAGGAGGCATTGGAAAGAAAGCGTTTGGAGAATGAAATAGCCGTCGCCAGCGAAATTCAAAAGATGCTCCTGCCTTCTCAACTTCCTCAATTAGAAAATTATGAAGTCTATGCTTTTCAACAACCATCCCGATATATCGGCGGTGATTATTACGATTTTTTTCAAAACAGTGAAAATTTATTTTTTATCCTGGCGGATGTTGCCGGTAAAGGAACACCTGCTGCTCTTTTAATGGCAAATCTGCAAGCAACCGTTCACAATCTTCTTGGCAAATGTCAGAATAATCAGGAACTGATCGCTATGATTAATAATCACCTTTGTTCAGTGACACCTGTGGATAAATATGCTACCCTAGTATGGGGGGATCTTGATCTGAAAACAGATGAGTTCCGGTACATTATTGCCGGCCACATACCCCCGCTTCTGTTCAAACAGAAGGATCACTCACTACATGTTACAGCTCTTACAGTCAGCAACATTCCGGTAGGAATGTTACCCAAAGTTGATTTTCAGCAAGGTTCGATCAATTTGGCACCGGGAGAGCTGCTGATCATCTATTCGGATGGAATTACTGAAGCCCAGAACAAAAGAGATCAAATGTTCGATGATACCCGCCTGATCAATATAGTAAAACGGAATATAAACAAGCGATTAGATGAAATTGGCAGCAAAATTATTCATCGTGTGAAAGAATTTGCCAGGGGGGGTGTTTATGAAGATGACATTACCCTGTTGATGGTCCGGCGGAAACCGGAGTAATCATTCTATTTTTATCTGCTTTTGTAAAACACCTGGTAATGTTCAAGCTCTGTTTCAGAGGAGAGAGGGAGGAAAGTGGTGAACTATTTTTTTATCATTTCCGATAGGCTTCCCAGCTTTTGATTTTTAAGTCCTGCAATGAGGTTCTGGAAACGGCTTCAGCAAAACGCATCGCAAATTGCCGGTTAGTAATAAGAGGAACACCAAAATCGACTGCCGCTCTGCGGATCATATAATCATTGGTAAGCTCCATCTCCTGATAATTTTTGGGGATATTAATTACCAGGTCAATTTTGCCGTCTTTTATATATTCAATGGTATTGGGATGCCTTTTTTCCAACGGCCAGTTCAAAATTTCAGCAGGGATCCCGTTATTTTGCAAAAATTTACCGGTCCCCCGGGTGGCAAAGATACGAACCCCAAGCTGCAAGAGCTGGCGTATACTTTCTAATAATTCTGCTTTAGATTCAATGGATCCGGAAGAAATCAGAACAGAGGAGACAGGCAATTTAAAGCCCACCGATAACAAAGCCTTCAAAAAAGCTTCATTAAAATCATTACCCAGACAGCCAACTTCTCCGGTGGAAGCCATTTCCACCCCGAGGGTGGGATCAGCCCCTTCCAGGCGGGTAAATGAAAATTGTGGCGCTTTTACCCCAACGTAGTTCATCTGGAAAATAGCGTCCTGCTGGGGATTAACCGGGACATCCATAATAACTTTGCTGGCGATATCAATAAAATTATTTTTCAGGATCTTTGAAACAAATGGAAAACTACGGGAAGCCCGCAAATTACATTCAATAACTTTAACCTCATTCTGTTTGGCAATAAACTGTATGTTAAAGGGGCCATGAATGTGCAGGGAAGCTGCAATCTGTTTTGAAAGATGACGTATCTGGCGAATGGTTTCAAGATAGGTACGCTGGGGGGGTAAAACCAGGGTTGCGTCTCCCGAATGAACTCCCGCATTCTCAACATGTTCGGATATGGCATGAACTAGAATTTTTCCCTCTCTGGCAACCGCATCAAGCTCAATTTCCTTGGCATTCTCGAGAAATTTGGAGATGACAATGGGATGTTCAGGAGAAACCCCTACCGCCTTCTTAAGATATGTCGAAAGCTCTGTATCATTTGACGCAACCGCCATAGCAGCGCCACTGAGCACATAGGATGGACGGACCAATACCGGATAGCCAATGTTTTTTGCAAAATTTTTCGCTTCCTGCAGGGTGGTCAATTCCTTCCAGACCGGTTGATCAATCCCCAGCTGATCCAGCAAGTGGGAAAACTTTCGGCGATTCTCAGCCATATCAATGTTTTGAGGAGAGGTGCCCAATATTTTAATCCCAGCTTTATCCAGATCACAGGCCAGGTTATTGGGAATTTGTCCTCCCATGGAAATAATTACACCGAGCGGTTTTAACTTATCATAAATTTCCAAGACAGTTTCAAGACAAATCTCATCAAAGAAAAGGTGGTCGAATTCATCGTAGTCTGTGCTAACCGTCTCCGGATTGTAATTTAACATGATAGTAGAAAAGCCTAATTCACGCAGGGTCATTCCGGTATTCACCGCACACCAGTCGAATTCTACCGAACTACCGATACGGTAAGCCCCCGAACCCAGGATCAACACAGATTTCGTTTCCGGGAACTTTAAATCGTCAGATGTCCCATTAAAGGTCAGGTACATATAATTAGTTTGTGCCGGATATTCAGCACCCAATGTATCAATTTGCTTTACAACCGGATGTATATCCAGCATTATCCGTTGAGCCCGCACGGTTTGTTGAGATTCTTGAAGAATAATCGCAATCTGTTCGTCGGAAAAACCAGCCTGTTTTGCGTTTATGAACAGTTCCTTTGGAACTCGTTTGATGGGGTATTTTTTCAGGGTTTCTTCAATCTCTACAATACGGGCAATCTTTTGCAGAAACCAGCGATCGATGTGGGAGAGTTTATGGATCTTATCAATTGAATAGCCATACTTTATCGCCTGCACGATGGCGAAAATTCTCTCTTCGGTGGGAGTTCTGAGATCTTTATCCAGATTTTTTGTCTGGTACTCCGGATTGGCAACAATTCCTTCGGAACCGGTCTCCAGCATCCGGATGGCTTTTTGAAGCGCTTCCTCAAATTTGCGTCCTATCGCCATAACCTCACCCACTGACTTCATGCCTGAACCGATGCGGTGCGATACCATCCGGAATTTTTTTAGATCCCAACGGGGAACCTTAACAACCACATAATCCAAAGAGGGTTCAAAAAATGCTTTTGTAACCTTGGTGATGGAATTGGGTAGTTCATGTAATCCATAACCCAGGGCTAACTTGGCAGCAATAAAAGCCAACGGATAACCCGTTGCTTTGGAAGCCAATGCTGAACTACGGGACAGGCGGGCATTAACCTCAATGATCCGGTAATCTTCTTCCCTGGGATTTAAAGCATATTGAATATTACATTCCCCCACAATACCAAGATGGCGAATCACTTTTATAGCAATTTCCCGCAGGAGATGATATTCCCGGTTTGTCAGAGTTTGGCTGGGCGCCACGACAATACTTTCTCCGGTATGGACACCCATTGGATCGAAATTCTCCATGTTACAGACCGTGATGCAATTGTCGTATTTATCTCGCATCACCTCGTACTCTATTTCTTTCCATCCTTCAAGATATTCTTCTACCAGAACTTGAGAAGTGTGAGACAGTGCTTTTTTTACCAGGGTTCTGAGTTGTTTTTCATTACGACAGACACCCGAACCTAGTCCACCCAGAGCAAAAGCGATACGGACAATAACCGGAAAACCTAACTCATTGGCAATTTCTACCGCAGTATCAATATCGGTGGCTGCCCGACTGCGGGGAAACTTAACCCCGATCTCGCGCAAACGATCTACAAATAATTCCCGATCCTCAGTATCCAGAATCGTTTTAATAGGGGTTCCTAACAGACTTAGATTATACTTTTTAAAAACACCCTTTTTGTAAAGTTCGATACCGCAATTAAGCGCAGTCTGACCCCCGAAACTCAGCAGTATACCATCGGGTCTCTCTTTCTCAATCACTTTCTCAACAAATTCCGGGGTTACCGGCAAAAAATAGACCTGATCCGCCAGGTGCTCCGAGGTCTGAATGGTTGCAATATTAGGATTGATCAGAATGGTAGATATGGCCTCTTCCTTAAGTGCCTTTATAGCCTGACTTCCGGAATAGTCAAATTCACCTGCCTCACCTATCTTGAGGGCTGAGCTTCCCAGGATGAGTACTTTTTTAATCTTGGCTTTCATACCCCTACCACCTTTAAAAAATCATCAAATAGGTAAGCCGCATCAACCGGTCCGGGAGACGCCTCCGGATGAAACTGCACACTTCGAAAACGCCCGGATTTGTGCCGAATTCCTTCATTGGTCTGATCGTTCAGATTTAGAAACCAGGGTTCCCATTCCTTCGGAAGGGTTTTATTATCCACTGCAAAACCATGGTTCTGCGAAGTGATGATGCACTTTTTAGTTTGAACATCTATCACCGGTTGATTCTGGCTGCGATGCCCGTACTTTAGTTTATAGGTATTGGCTCCTGCTGCCAAAGCAAGCAGTTGGTGTCCCAAACATATCCCGAATGCAGGGATATTTCTGGAAATACTTTGTCTGATCTGGAGAATTGTCTGACGGCACATTTTGGGATCACCCGGACCGTTCGAAATTACCAATCCATCAAAAAGATCCTTACTCAGATCATAATCCCAGGGAACCCGCCAGACCTCTACGCCTCGGTTCAGCAACGAATGAATTATATTAATTTTACAACCACAGTCAATCAACGCAATTTTTTTAGACCCGGATCCATAGGACCGGGGCCGGGAGATACTCACTTTTTTTACCAAATTATCCAGATTGGGGTCGTAAAATTCTATGCTATCTGAGTCATGTTCAATCTTACCCAACATGGAACCTTTTTCCCTCAAAACTTTAGTTAACTCCCTTGTATCAACTCCATACAGTGCGGGAATGCCATGTTCTATCAGCCAATCAGCCAGACTCTTTTTTGCATTCCAATGACTGTATTCAAAAGAGTAGTCAGATATCAGCAGTCCCGAAATTTGAACTCTGAGCGATTCAAAATTTTCAGGTAAAATTGATTTCGTATCTTCTGACGGCACACCATAATTACCCTGAAGTGGGTATGTCAAGGCAAGTATTTGACCGTGGTAGGATGGATCACTTAGGGTCTCAGGATAACCTGTCATTCCGGTGTTAAAGACCACCTCACCTGCAACTGATTTTTTTCTGCCAAAAGAAAGTCCGGAGAATACTAAACCATTCTCAAGCAGGACTCTGGCTTTATGCAATTTCCGAGGGTTTGTTTTTCCAGTATTCATTTAACTATACTGCCTTGAATTGGACAAATATAAATACAGTAACCACAACAAAAATGTTAAAGTGGATAAAACAGGAAATGAAATTATGACTGATAGTATTTCCGAAGATAGTATTTATCAAATAATTTCTCAAGACTTCTTTGTTTAGGAGTTAGATTCTTTTTCCGGGCTCGCTTGATTTTTAGAATTTCCAGAAAATTGTAGGGTGCCAGTTTCAGCAAATCCTGGTGATCAACATAAGCTTTTTTATCATATTCTAAAATTTCAACAATCCGGTTTAAAGATATCTTATGAAAAACTTTGATCAGCTTGGGATCAAACGTTTCTCCGGACTCTTTTTCAATAATGCCCCATACCTGTTCAATCGGTTCCCGATCGCGATATTGACGGAGTGAGGTCAGGGCATCGAATACATCAGCCAGAGCGAGCATTTTACCTCCCAGGGGAATTTTATCGGCTTTAAGTCCATCAGGATAGCCCTTTCCGTTTACTTTTTCATGATGAGTTGAGGCTATTTCCGTAACATTTCGCAGATTTCTGGGAAAATGAATGCTGCCCAGTATTTGGCGGGTCACCGCGGGATGTTTTTTAATGGTTTTATATTCCTGTTCATTTAATTTACCCGCTTTGAAAAGCACAGCTTCCGGAATGCTAAGTTTGCCAATGTCATGCAATAATCCGGCAAAGCGCAACTCCTCGCAGGGCTTTTCTCCAAGTTGCATTTGCTCACACAGGGCCAGGGTATACATGGTCACCCTTCGGGAATGACCGGCAGTAATGTAATCCCGGGTATCCAGGGTAGCGGAAAGCGTTTCAACAAAGCTATTCAGTGACTCAACCTGTTCCTCATACAGCAGTGAATTTTCAACCGTGGTTGCGGTGATGTGAGAAATAGCCGCCAAAAGTTCCTCATCATACCGGTCAAAAGGACCTCTTCTCTTATTGAGTATCTGAAAAACCCCCAGGATGATTCCTTCCCGATTTTTCAGGGGCATGGTAAGCATATTGCGTGTCAGGTAACCTGTTTTCTTATCAATTTCCGGATTGAAGCGGGAATCTTTATAAGCGTCAGGTATATTGAGAATTTCACCAGACATGGCAACATGGCCGGCTATCCCTTTATCTGCCGGAAAACGTATTTCCCTTCCTTTTCCAATCCCCATGGCGACAACAGACCATAATTCCTGCTTATCTTCATCAAGTAAGAAGACCGTGCAACGATCAGCATTCAATATTTTTGCAACTTCCTGCATGGTTGTTAACAGCAGTTTATCCAGGTCCAGGTGCGCCTGAAGATTATCCGCCAGATACAAGAGTACCTTCAATCTCTTGTTTTCTTCCTTTAATTGCTTTAATTGTTTCTTGAAATCTTTATTTATATCTTTCTTCATTCTTTCTTTTCAACCTCTTGATAATCAATATCTTCAATATCTTTAGGATCGAAGGATTTGATCTCTTTATTGGGCTTACCTTTTACCTCTGTTTTTGGGGGCGAAAAAAACAACATTACTTTTCTTACCACCCTGAATATCAGATAGAACAATATGGCAAATAAAACAAGTCTTAACATCAGAGGAGGCCTTTGTCCAGATCAAAACTTACCAGTTTCTTGCCGCTGGTGTGGCGGCTGATTTCTACCAAAATCTGGCTCAAATGATTTTCATTATTAACAAAATCCAGGTTTTCCGTATTGATAATCAATAAAGGCGTGGCACTATAATTCCAAAAATATTCTTCATAGAGGTTGTTTAAGGCATCAATATAATCTTCCCTTATTTGGCGCTCGTAAGGCCTGCCTCTTTTACGGATATTCTTCATCAGTTTTTTTGTGGAAGCTTTTAAATATATGGCAAGGTCCGGTTTCACGATACGCTTTTCCAGAATTCTTGCCAGAATATTATAAAGAGCCATCTCTTTTTCATTCAGATTTAAAGTTGCAAAAATGCGGTCCTTTACAAACATATAATCAGCAATAATTCTATTCTCGAAAAGATCATACTGCATAATCTGTTCCTGCTGACGATATCGGCTCAGTAGAAAAAAGATTTGTGTTTGAAAAGCATAATGTTCAGGGTCACGGTAAAAATCCTCCAGGAAAGGATTTTCCTCGAATTCTTCCAAAACAACACGCCCGCCCAATTTTTGCTGTAAGGGGTGAGCCAGTGAGGTTTTACCTGCCCCAATTACACCTTCGATTGCAATATAATGGAGATGTTCAAATCGTAACCCCATTTGAATACCAGTCCTCGTTTAAAATTTCGATTATCGTCTTATCTTTACATTTATAAAGCAAATTACTAATGCTCTTATTCATACCCGGTACTTGTAATTCCGGTTCTATTTCTGCAAGAGGTTGCAGAACAAAAATACGATTATGAAAATCAGGATGAGGAATCGTTAACTCTTTATAATTCAATTGTCTTTGATTATATAAGATGATGTCAAGATCAATTTCACGAGGGCCCCAGCGGATATTTTCTGTTCTCCCCACCTGTTTTTCTATTTTTTTTAATTCGATGAGCAACTGTTTCGGCGCCATATCAGTTTTCATGACAATGACAGTATTGTAAAAATCAGACTGATTTGTAAATCCATAGGCACTCGATTGGTATAAGGAAGCAACGGCTGAAATTTGTCCCAATTCATCTATTTTCTTCAGAGCTTCCTTAATAAATGTTAATCTGTCTCCCTTATTGGAACCCACCGCTATGATGACTTTAGCCATTGGGGGACTTTTTCCTAAAATATTCTACTTCTACATTATCCATGAACCCATTGAGTGGGACATTCGGTTTTCTTACCCTGATCAGTATCGAATTAATTGGAAATTTCTCCAGAATTTCAATTGCAATCCGATCGGCCAGTGTTTCCAGCAAGGTAAACTTATAGCTGCTAAAAATATGATGGACTTTTTGGTATGCTGTCTCAAAATTTACAGTATCTTTTAAATCATCACTTTTAATGGCTTTATCAAAATCAAAATCCAATTCCATATCAACCTGGAATTTCTGCCCCAGTTCTCGTTCCGCCTGATAATATCCGTGGTGGGCATAAAATATCATATTATTAAATCGAATTTTACCCATAAGAGCTATCTTCCATAACCATAGTTTTTACTTCCTCTGTTTTGGGAATTGGATAGTTTCCGTCAAAGCAGGCATAACAAAAATGATTAGATTTTTTAAGACACTCTTGCAAATCATCAATCTTTAAATATTTCAGAGAATTTACCTCCAGGTATTCCTGGGTTTCTTCAAGATTCATGTTATTTGCTATCAGTTCCTTCCTGCAAGGTGTATCAATCCCATAGTAACATGAATGCTTTACCGGCGGTGAGCCAATTCGTAAATGGATCTCCCGTGCTCCGGCACCTCTTACCATCCGGATGATTTTTCTGATGGTAGTACCCCTCACAATAGAGTCATCCACTACAACAACACTCTTATCGTTAAAAAAATCTTTGAGGGGATTAAACTTTTGACGAACCGACTCATCACGTAATCGTTGATCCGGTCGAATAAATGTACGTCCTACATAATGGTTTCTTATCAATCCAAAATCAAAAAGAATTTTTTTTGCATTCGCATAACCCAGAGCCATAAAATTTGCCGAATCCGGAACGGGTAATACCACATCTGCATCAAAGTCATCATAACCGGCGAGTTTAGCTCCGATTTTTTGCCGGACCGAATAGACATATTCATCATATTGTGAACTGTCCGGGCGTGCAAAATAGATTAATTCAAATACGCATTGTTTTAAATCATTAGGCTGATCATTAAATAGATGTTCTGGCTTGGGCGAGGTAATCGTTTTCTCTTGGGTAATCTGAATTATTTCACCGGGCAATACTTCTCTTATTCTGTGAGGCCTTAAAATATCCAGAGCACAGGTTTCCGATGCAACCGCAATATCTCCATCGACCTCACCCAGAAAAAGTGGCCGGAATCCATATTCATCTCGAAACACATAAAGAGAATTGGGCGTCAGAAAAACGGAGGAGTAAGCACCTTTCAATCTTTTCATCAGCAAACGTATGGAATCCGGGATACTTAAATTTTCCCGCTCGTGATGATAAACCAGAAAAAGGCCTATTAACTCTCCATCGTTGTTCGACGAGAGATGTACGCCTCTGGTTCGTAACCATTGTGCAATTTCATCATAGTTTACAATGTCCCCATTACTTGCAACCGCATAAATAGGGCCACCGAGTGTCTCTATTAAATACGGCTGGGCATTTTTAATTTCAGAACTTCCTCTGGTGGGATAACGCACCTGACCTACAGCAATATACCCGGGTAAATCCTGTAACACCCCTGGTGTAAAAACTTCTTTCACATATCCCATTGCTTTATGTAAACGAACCACACTGCCATTTGCTACAGCAATTCCACAGCTCTCTTGTCCACGATGTTGCTCAGAATACAGGCCTAACATGACCTGCCCGGCAATATTGGTACCTGAACGTGAGAAATATCCGGCAACACCACACATATTTTT
>CBDUVK010000058.1:0-12695 GCA_965370645.1 uncultured bacterium | reverse complement strand
TTCTTTTAATTACTCAGATGATATTTCATATACAGTTTATCGATGCTCGTGAACAGCCTGATGGGTGTGAAAACCTTATAAAGAACCGGAATCCCGGACTTTTGAAGTTGTGCACCATGACGAATCGCCTGCCGGTCTGCCACTCCTTCTTTCTCTATATAAGCGATGGCTAATCCTGGCTTCTGATAAGTTTTCAATGATTTAATGTCAGAATGAATGGAAGCCGGATGAGTTGAGGCATAAAATATAAAATCGCTTTTTACCAGTTTTTCGGGGTAGTTGTAGGAGTGAATAGAGGCTTTATCAGCTTCATAGTAGCAAAAATTCTTTAATGTTGATTCCAGTTTAGTCACTCTTTCCGGCTCCCGGTTATTATCTACCACCAGCACCAGTAATTTCTTGACATCCTGGTTATATATATTGATGAAATTTGTTTTTTGTTCTTTAAAAACTTTTTCAACCTCTGTCCGGATTCCCGAAACAGTTTTCGATAGCTTTTGTGTTATATCTTCCAATTCAGAAAGGCGATTTTTCGGGGGCATATTTTCCAGCATCCGGAGCCGGGTGGTCTGTTCACATAGATCCTTGTTCTTTAACTCCTCACCTAAAAAACGTAACTGTGAGGCCACATAATTCAAATGGGTAAGGAATATTTGTTCTGCCTTTTCCGGATTTTGATGGTCTGCATATCGGCAGTAATAATATACCGGGGAAAGTCCCCTGATCAGTAACAGAGGTATGTCCTTTAATAGTCTCGGTTTTCTGATTTCATCATACATAAGCGCGCTCTCCCATTATTTTAGAAACTTCACCTTCCTTTAGACGACATATGTTTTTCCGTGTGTGTAATCTTCCATCAGATACCAGAGCTCTTCGATATCCAGATTCATAATGATGAGATTATGCCTCTTTCCCTGGATATCAGTGACATGTTTTTTCAATAGTGCCTCTTGTTTAAATCCCATTCGTTTAAAGGCGGAGATGGCGGATTTTTGCTCTTCCATCACGGCTGCCTGAATCTTGTAAAGATCGGTCGAGACTGCACGTAAAAATATTTCACGCACCAGGATGGTACAGAGTCCTTTCCGCTTATACTTATCGGATACTACACAGCGGAGTTCACCCAGGTGTCTCATCCACCCAAATTCAGGGCGAAAAAGTGTCCCTTCGCCTATAATTTTCCCTTTATGCAGGGCAATGATCGGGTAGATATGATCATAATTGGGATCTCCGTAGCGTTTGACGATATTTTCCCGTTTCAGGACATCGATGCGTAGGAACATGCGGTCTTTCTCGGGTAAGGAGGTATAAAAATCAATGAGTAACTCCAGGTCATCTCGGGAGAAAAGACGTAGTTCAATCTTTTCCCCGCTTTTAAGTTTGGCTTCCTTGGGGTATTTCTCCATGGTTTCCCCTTTCGTTAAGATTAAACGTTAAGGAAATATTAATTTATATAATACACCTAGAAATCCGATAATATACAAAGGTAGTCGGTCGGATGCGAATTGAAGTCGTTATTCAGCCAATAACTTGAATTCGAGGAAGTGAAATTCGATCAGCTTGAGCCATTATATCTGCTTTAATATAATAATTTTTAGGTAAATTGCAAATATTTCTTAAATACTAATGAAAATTATACCATATGAAATTAAAAGATTGAAAATCTCTTATTGGAAATTTGCTGGAGTAGAAATGGCGGTTGCCTGGATCTGACGTGATGGATTCGAAAAGCCTCCTGATTATGATTTTTATTACACTTAGCGAGCCAAAAAAAATCTAACTTATTGACAATTATTATTGCAAATGTTAAGTTTTGTTAGGAAATATAAAAAGTAATGAAACGATTTCGACTTATTTCAGTTGGGCAGTTTTAATAATTCAAGATGAGCGACATTAGAAATAAGGACAGGGAATTCCACCTCATGCGGAGTATTTACTCTGATTCATATTCCTATAACTTCCCCCAATAATGCCGGTTTATTGAGTGAAAGTGGCTGATTTATTTCAACAATTTGTGATTCATTTCCTTAGTACATAATTTGTTAATTAGAATAAATAAATAAAGTTTAACTGAATAGTACATTGAGGAATATCATGAAATACTGGCGTAAACCATTAGATGCAGACCGCATCAAGATTCCGGAAGGTGAACTGCATATTCTGCCCGAGCGCTGTAAAGGCTGTGCATTTTGTGTGGAGTATTGCCCCAAGGATGTACTGGAACTTTCAACTGAATTTAACTCGAAAGGTTACCATCCCCCTATCGTAAAGAATGGTGCAATTTGTGTTCATTGCCAGCTGTGTGAGATGTTGTGTCCGGAGTTTGCCATTTTTTGCGTATTAAAAAATGAAAAGGAGCCGACTCATGAAAGCTGATCCTGCCGGGGTATTAACCGGAACTCATTATTTGGATGGTGATAAGGCCTGTGCCGAAGGCGGCTTGGCGGCCGGATGTCGGTTCTTTGCGGGCTATCCCATCACACCTTCCACCGAAGTGGCAGAAAGAATATCCGAACGCTTTCCCCTTGTTGGAGGTCTGTTTATTCAAATGGAAGATGAACTGGCTTCCATGGCTGCCATCTTAGGCGGATCCTGGACCGGGGTAAAGTCGATGACCGTCACCTCCGGGCCCGGATTTTCTCTTATGATGGAAAATATTGGTCTGGGTGCCATGCTTGAGACACCTTGCGTGGTCGTGAATGTGCAACGGGGTGGGCCCTCCACCGGATTACCTACCTTACCGGGACAGGCCGATATGATGCAGGCACGCTGGGGTTCACATGGTGACTATGAACTGATTGCCCTTTGCCCCAATTCACCGCAGGAGTGTTTTGACCTGACCATCACTGCCTTTAATCTTTCTGAGAAGTATCGGGTCCCTGTTTTATTTATGATGGATGAATGTGTGGGCCATATGACCGAAAAAGTGGTCATTCCCCAGGCAGATGAAATTGAAATTATCGGCCGACGCTATACCAAGAAAAAACCAGCTGATTATTTACCTTATGAATATGGTGATGACCTGGTGCCTGATATGGTAAAAGCCGGGGATGGTTATTTCTTCCATGTTACCGGACTCACCCATGATGAACGGGGTTATCCGGATATGAGCTGGGAAATGCAGGAAAAATGTGTTGGCCGCCTCATGGATAAGATTAACAAAAATGCTGATGATATATTCATAATTGAAGAAGAAAACATGAATAAAGCTGAAGTGGTCGTATTATGCTATGGTATTACCTCCAGGGTCGCTTTACGGGGTATTCAACTGGCAGAAGAAGATGGGATTAAGAATATCGGGAGAATGCGCTTGATAACCGCCTGGCCCTTCCCGGAAAAGCGCATCCGCGAGTTGGCAAAAAAGATAAAAGCTTTTGTGGTACCGGAGATGAATTACGGACAAATGGTCCTGGAAGTAGAACGCTGTGCAGCAGGGCAATGCAAAACCATTCTGGTCCCCCATGGCGGAGGTACCGTTCATAAACCTGAAGTTATTTACCAGGCAATTAAGGAGGCCTATAAATGAAAGCAGCTGAAGTTGAAGAAATTCAGAAAAAACCAAAAACACCTAAACCTCGGGATATTGAAAAAGAACATCCCCTTGAAAAATGGCTGCGGATGGACCGAATACCCCATATCTGGTGTTCTACCTGTGGCATCGGAACTGTGGTCACCTGCTTTATTGAAGCCATAAAAAAGATCAATATTGCCCGTGAGGATATCTGCGTCGTTTCCGGAATTGGTTGCAGCGGCAGGATTGCAGGTTATATTCGTCAGGATTCATTCCACACCACCCATGGGCGGGCAATTCCTTTTGCGGTAGGGCTTAAATTGGCCAATCCCAAACTTAAGGTGGTGGTCATCAGTGGAGATGGCGATCTTTCATCTATCGGTGGAAATCATTTGATTCATACCGCCCGTCGTAATCTTGATATTACGGTCTTATGTGTCAATAACTTTATATATGCTATGACCGGGGGACAACTTGCACCCACCACTCCTCCCACAGCGGTGGCTACAACGTCTCCTTATGGGAACTATGAATATCCTTTTAATCTGCCAGCCCTGGCTGCGGCGTGCGGGGCGGTCTATGTTGCTCGCTGGACAGCACTTCATGTACGTAGACTGACCAATGCTATGTCAGAAGCCCTGCAGAAAAAGGGATTTTCATTTGTCGAGATCATCTGTCCCTGCACTACCCTGTATGCCCGAAAAAACAAACTTGGCTCAGGTCTGGACCTTATGAAATTTTATCATGATAACTCTATTATTGTTAATGGAGCCGATCCCCGGGATGTTGATATCCAATTCCAGAGTGAGATTAAAGTAGGTAAATTTGTTGATATCGATAAACCCAGTTACCTGGATAAGTACAATAAATACCTTGAACAAAAATTGGGTGATAAATTCAAACCGTATGGAGTAACGGATGAAGAAAAACACTGAAATTCGCATCGCTGGTTTCGGAGGTCAGGGTATCATTTTAGCGGGTTATATTATTGGAAAGGCTGCAGCAATCTTTGATGAAAAACATTCCACCCTCATTCAAAGTTTTGGTCCTGAGGCTCGTGGAAGTTCTTGTGCAGCTCAGGTAACCATTTCTGATACCCAAATTCTCTATCCATATCTTATCAAGCCAAATATTTGTATTCTGTTATCCAAGGATGCTTATGAAAGATTTTCCGGAGAGCTGGATAGTGGCGATATCATGCTGATTGAGAAAGATCTGGTTCACCCCAAGAAAAATTCGAAGAAAATTTCCATTTATGCCATACCCGCTACACGTCTGGCGGAGGAGATGGGCCGCAAAATCGTCACCAATATTATTATGGTAGGATTTTTCTCTGCCGTCACCCAGGTGACTTCCTATGAAGCAACCCGAAAAGCGGTAGAATCTTCTGTTCCCCCGGGCACCGAAGAACTCAATCTGAAAGCCTTTGAAACGGGATACAATTACGGAAAAAAACTGCTTTCAAAATCACAAAAGGATGTGGCTTAAATTAATAATCAAGGTTCTTAAATTGATATAAAAATGTGAGACCTGGGATGACATCTAAATCTGAAACACCGAAAGGTGCATTAATCATCGGGGGTGGAATCGCCGGTATTCAGGCGGCCCTGGACCTGGCTGATGCGCAGTTTCAAGTCTATCTCGTCGAAAGGCAGCCCAGTATTGGTGGAACCATGGCCAAGCTGGATAAGACTTTTCCGAGTATGGACTGCGCTATATGAATTCTTGGTCCGAAGATGATGGATGTCGGTCGACATCCGCACATTAAACTGTTCACCCATACTGAAGTGCTGGAGGTTTCCGGTAAAGCGGGGAATTTTAAGGTAAAAATTCTGCGCAAAGCCCGGTTTGTGGACGAAATTGAGTGTACAGCCTGCGGCGATTGTGCTGAAGTATGTCCGGTGGTTGTTCCCAACGAGTTTGATGAAGGTTTATGCCTGCGGCGCGCGATATATTCACCCTTCTCGCAGGCGGTACCTTCAGCATACATTAGATCGGATATCGAATGTCTGGGAACCAATCCAATTGCCTGCGGAAAATGCGTAGAAGTCTGTCAGAAAAATTGTGTTGATCTGGATATGCCGGATAAGGTTGAAGAGCTTGAAGTCGGTGCGGTCATTGTTGCCACCGGGATTGATTATTATGATCCACGTGAGGCCAGTGAGTATGGCTATACCCGCTATCAAAATGTGGTGAACAGTATCGAACTGGAAAGATTGTTGAGTCCCAGCGGACCCTCTGGGGGCAAACTCCTGCGATTTACCGATCAAAAGCCACCCAAGCGGGTCTCATTTATTCAATGCGTCGGCTCCCGTTGTATTAGAAGGGATATCCCTTACTGTAGCCGGATCTGTTGCATGAATGCGGTGAAGAGTGCGCTGCTCATCAGGGAAATGTATCCCGATGCAAAAATTGATATATTTTATATTGATATTCGGGCTTTTGGAAAGGGATTTGAACAATTTTATCAGAGAGCATTGCAGGAAGCAAATATTAATTTTGTCCGTGGAAAACCCTCACGTCTGGAGGAGGATCCCAAGACCGGTGATCTGATCATTCTGAGCGAAAATGTGGAAACCGGAAAAACGGAGCGCTTGCGAACTTCAATGACCATTCTCTCGGAAGCAATTGTGCCGGCCGCGAACTCCCATGAGCTGGCTAAGGTCTTGAATGCCAAAACCGATACACGGGGATTCTTCATTCCTATGGATTATTGTGGAGATCCGATTAGCTCCACCAACGAGGGAATTTATCTTTGTGGCTGTGCCACCGGACCGAAGGATATCACGGATTCGATTGCAGAGGCGTCCGGTGCTGCTGTCAGGGCCGCACAATATTTATCTCCCCACAAATTGCCGGAAGTGAAAGAGGAAATTCCGGAATATGATATCAGTGGTCCATTGCGCGTTGGTGTTTTTGTCTGTCATTGCGGTTCAAATATTGCCGGGGTTCTGGATGTTGAGATGCTGAAAGTCTATGCGGAAACCTTGCCGGATGTGGTCTTCTCTGATAATCTGTTATTCGCCTGTGCGGAAAGTACCCAGAGACTAATCCAGGAGAAAATTCAGGAGCATAAATTAAACCGGGTTGTCATTGCAGCCTGCACCCCTCGCACCCATGAGCCAATCTTTCGGGAAACCTTGCGAAAAGTGGGATTAAATCCTTACCTGATGGAAATGGCCAATATCAGAGATCAATGTTCCTGGGTTCATGTCCATCAACCCGAATCCGCTTCTGCCAAAGCAAAAGACCTGGTTCGAATGGCAGTCGCAAAGGCACGTAACCTTGAGCCACTGGAACAGCAGGAAATGGAAATCGGACATAATGTCATGGTTATCGGTGGTGGTGTTTCCGGGTTAGAGACTGCGATACAGTTGGCCAAGAGAGATTATACGGTCTACCTGCTGGAAAAAAGTGACCAGATTGGCGGTTGGGTTAAGGAACTCAGAATACTTTACCCCAGTGGAATGTCCGGTCAGGAATTGATCGATGCCAAATTAAAAGAAATCGATAAAGAAAAAATTAAAATTTTTACCGAGACAACCATAGATAATATCAGCGGGTTTGTGGGAAATTTTGAGGTGAATCTGAAAATCTCCAATGGACAGCCTGTTCCCGAGACATTGCAGGTGGGTGCCATCGTCATTGCGACTGGTTTTGAATTATACCAGCCTCCCAAGGGAGAATTTGGTTATCAAAAATACCCCAACGTGATTACCAATATGGAATTGGAATACCTGCTTAAACCGCAGGATCAGTTCCTGTTTCAGAAAAAACCGGTGAAGAATGTATCCTTTATTCAATGCGTGGGATCACGGGGACCGGATGGATTACCGGAGTGTTCCCGCTACTGTTGCCAGGCGGCGATTAAACAGGCAATTGCGTTACAAAAACTGGGTATACAGGTAACCATATTCAATCGGGATATCCGGGTCTATCACCATGAAGCAGAAACCATGTATCGGGAGGCCCGGGAATTGGGTGTCACTTTCATCCGTTATTCTACCAGGGATCTTCCCAAGTTGGTGGGAGATAAGGAGCTCAAAGCGATTCAATTCACAGAACCGGTTCTGAAAAAGGATATCCAAGTACTGGCGGAATTATTGGTTCTTTCTGTAGGTATGCGGTCATCCCAGAAGTCGATTGAAGAGATTCAACGCTTTATCAAGGTGCCTTTGGGAATGGATGGCTTCGTAATGGAAAAACATCCCAAATTCGGACCGGCGGAAACCAATATCGAGGGTGTGTTTATTTGTGGTTGCATTCAGGGACCGAAAGATATTTCAGATTCCATCGGTCAGGCCAATGCGGTTGCCGCAAAAGTGGATGCCTTACTGGCCAGATCCACCATCCTCATGGAACCTATTACATCGGTCATTAACGAAGAACTGTGTCGAGGATGCGGGACCTGCGTGGATGTTTGTGAATTCGGTGCGATTTCTCTACAGGATATGGAAGGTGCCCAGGTAGCGGTTGTCAACGAGGCGCTATGCAAGGGCTGTGGTACCTGTGCCACCTATTGTCCCACCAGTGCCATTGACATCCGGCATTTCCGTGACCAGCAGATCGAGTCCATGTTAAAAGCATTTTTAATTGAAGAAGATAGTGTTTGATAAATAAAAACGTGATATTATGCCAAAGAAAAAGCCAGATAAAGAATTTGAACCGAAAATTGTAGTGTTTGCCTGTAATTGGTGCAGTTATCCGGCAGCGGATGCCGCCGGGATAAACCGCATGCAATATCCGCCAAATGTCAGGATCATCCGTATCATGTGTATGGGAAGGGTAGATCCCGGCCATGTTCTGAAAGCTTTCGGGATGGGTGCTGATGGAGTTTTAGTTTCAGGTTGCCATTTTGAGGATTGCCATTACAGTTTTGGCGCCCGCAAGGCCGCGGAACAGTACAAGAAGTTGGAACAAATAGTAAAAATGCTGGGATTTGAAGATGAAAGGATTCGACAGGAATTTATTTCTGCTGCTGAAGCTCCTAAATTTGTAAAAGTCGTTCGGGAAATGGTTGAGCAGGTTAAAAAGCTAGGTCCCAACCCATTGAGGGGCCTACAAAAATTACCATCCAAAAAGAAAATAGATTCAGTTTTGGAAACATCACCATCATAAAGTGAGAGAGTATTGATATGGAGCTTGATCTAGTTAAAATACGGGATACCAATGCCTTCAGATGCCTGGAGTGCGGGAAATGTACCGGGGTCTGCCCGGTTTCACGTTACTCTAAAACGTTTTCACCCAGGCTCTTGCTGATTAAATCCACGCGAAATTCGCATCCTGATGCCTTTAAGGGAGCCGACCTGTGGTCATGTTTAACCTGCAGACAATGTGATTCCATCTGCCCCTCAAATATCAAATATATCGAGTTAATTCAGCTGATTCGCAACTTTGTGGGAGTGGAAAATATGGAAGGGACCTGTTCTCATGGAGGTATCCTTGATTCTATCCTCAAAATTATGACCACCCCGGACCTGAAACAGCAGCGACTGGATTGGCTATCCAAAGAATATCAGACTTCAAATTCCAGTGAATATCTCTATTTTATGGGATGTCTCCCTTATTACGATGTCTTGTTCAGCGAGATCGGAGTTCAACCCCTGAATATTGCCCGTAGCACCATTAAAATTTTTAATTACCTGGATATTAAACCAAAAGTATTAGAAAATGAGAAATGCTGCGGACATGACTTTTTCTGGAATGGGGATATGGAAAATTTTAAAAAGCTGGCCGAACTTAATATTGCTCAAATTAAAGAATCCGGCGTAAAGTATGTGGTTACGGCCTGCGCCGAGTGCTACCGGACTTTGAAACTCGATTATCAACAGATTTTCGGTACTTTACCCTTTGAGATATTTCATATCACCGAATTTCTTGCGCAGCGGCTGGAAGAAAAAAATATCCAGCTGAAATCATCTGCCGGTAAGATGACTTTTCATGATCCCTGCCGTTTGGGACGCCATATGGGAATATATGATCCACCCCGGCAGTTGTTGAGTCGTCTGTCCGGAACTGAATTGATAGAGATGCCCCATAATAGAAAACGGGCTACTTGCTGCGGGGTATCCGCCTGGATGAATTGTTCCCAGGTTTCAAAGCAGATCCAGGGACAACGGTTACGCGAAGGGATTTTAACCGGAGCTGATACTTTCATTACCGCCTGTCCCAAATGCCAGATTCATTTTCAATGCGCACTCCAGGATGCTCAGCTTAAGGAGGAGGTGAAATTTACCATTAAAGATTTTACAGAAGTAATTGCTGAAAGCTTAAATTAAAGGGATGATGATTCATGGAAGCAATTCCGGGTTTATTAAATACATCATAAATCTCTTTCGAAATCTAACCTAAAAATCAGGGAGAGGACGATGACATTAAACGATCGCCTTCAAAATGTGGCAATTATTGGGGCGGCAGGTAAAATGGGTAGCGGAATCGCTCTGCTCATGGCGCAGGAAATGACCTTGCAAAAACTTCAGGCAGAGAACCGCGACAAAAATTATGACCTTGTATTAATCGATGTAAGTGATACGGCTTTAAAGGGATTATTGCAGTATCTTAAAGCACAAGCCGTGAAGTTGGCTGAAAAGAATATTGTGAATCTGAGGAATATCTATCAGGAACGTACCGACTTAATTGAGAATGGCGATTTCATCACCCAGTTTGTTGATGATCTGTTTATTAATTTTCGAACCGGTACCGATTTGGAATTGGCGCGGGATGCCCATATGATTTTCGAAGCGATTGTCGAAAATGTGGATGTCAAGGATTCGGTCTTGAAGAAATTGAATAGCATCTGTGCGGCGGATACTTTCTATTTTACCAATACTTCATCCATTCCCATTAAACTTCTGGATGAGAAGGTGGGATTACAGGGCAGAATTATCGGATACCACTTTTACAATCCTCCCGCGGTGCAAAAGCTGGTAGAACTCATTTCTCCCAAGACGATTAATCCGGAACTTCATGAGATCGCTCTGGAATTAGGAAAACGTCTGCGCAAGAAGCTCATTCCGTCCAATGATATTGCAGGATTTATCGGCAATGGGCATTTTATGAGAGATGGATTGCATGCACTGCAAGAAGTCAATAATCTAAAAAAAGATTATAGTTATACGGAGGGAACTTATATTCTCAACCGGGTAAGTCAGGATTTTCTCATCCGCCCCATGGGTATCTTTCAGCTGATAGATTATGTAGGTATCGATGTTTTTCAGCTGATTCTCAAAACCATGAATCCCTACTTTTCGGAAGAGGATTTGCACAGCGATATCATCGATCAATTGGTGGATAAGAAGGTACTGGGAGGCCAAAATCCAGATGGTAGTCAGAAAGATGGATTTTTAAAATATGAAAAGAGCAGGCCCGTAGGCGTTTATGATCTTGAAAGATCCGATTATCAGCTATTTGAATCCGGTGACTGGCAAAAGAACTTGGATAAAAAGATGGGAGAGACCCCGGAGGGATTTGTACCCTGGCGCCAGCTGCTCATGGATCCCCGGAAAGAGGAGAAACTGGCAGGTTATTTCAAAAAATTACCTTCCACCAAACAGATGGGCGCCCAACTGGCAGTAACCTATCTGAAACGAAGCAAGGAGATCGGAAATCAACTTGTATCTCAGGGTGTTGCCGATAAACCTGAGAATGTCAATGGGGTTCTGTTGAACGGGTTTTACCATTTATACGGACCAATTAATGACTATGCATAGATAAATTTGGATTTTGAAGACCTTCAATTCAGGAGAAAAAATATGACGCAATTAAATAAGCCTGTTTATATAACTGCTGGTTACCATACCATGTTTTTAGGTTCCGGGCGTAAAGAGTTTCATCCCAAAAAACCGCGACCCGGAGTAGATCATTACATTATTGAAGCAGGAAAAGGAACAATTGCCCAGATAAAAGGTCCGGAATATATTGATGAGGGTGTCATAGCCAATTTTATGGCCGCCCGTTTTAACCGGCAGGGCAATCTGGCGGCATTTATCCCTTCAATTGATCCGGCCCTGCAGTATAAACCCTGCACCCGGGTTGAGGGTGCTTGCGGATCAGGAGGTCTCGGCGTTTATACCGCCATTAAAAGCGTTCTGTCAGGAATGTCTGATGTTGTCCTGACTATCGGGGTGGAGGTGCAAAATTCGGTGAAAGCCGTCTATGGCGCAGATTTTCTGGCCGGTGCGGGTTATTATGACGGGGAGAGAAAAAACGGACATGCTCACTTTTTCCCAAGTAAATTTTCTGAACGGGCTGGAGCCTGCTTTAAAAAATATGGACAGCAACCTGTAAGAACCGCCATGGCCCATTGGTACGAACAGGCCATCAAAAATGCCCGAAAAAATCCCAATGCCCAGGAATATCATAACAAAACAGATGACTTGTTTCAAATAGGGATGACACCACCCAATCCCAAAGTATTTGTGGAGCATCTAAATGTATTTGATTGTTCCAAGGTCACCGATGGCGCTTCGGCTCTCATTGTTGCCTCGGAAGAAGGATTAAAGAAACTGGGAATTGATAAAAAAGAGGCTATTGAAATGGTAGGCTGGGGAATCAGCGTGGAAGATTTAAAGCAGACACCCCCTGACCTCACAAAATTAATAACAACCCAGAAAGCGGTGGAGAAAGCGTACCAGTCAAGTGGATTGAAGCCAACAGATATTGGATTTATGGAGGTCCATGACTGTTTTACGGTGACGGCACTGTTAGCTCTGGAAGCAGCCTGTATAGTAAAAGAAGGGGAAGCTGCGGGATATGTTTCGGAAGGTAAGACAAGTATGGACGGGGAACTGCCGGTGAATGCGACCGGCGGTCTGATTGGGTTTGGTCACCCAACAGGTGGTACGGGAGTCAGGCAGGCAGCTGACATCTGGCAGCAACTGACCGGAAAAGCCGGTGATTGTCAACTTAAAATAAAATCTCAGAAACCGTATGGCTTGATGATCAATATGGGTGGAAATGATAAGACCGTTGTTTCGTTTATTTTTAAGCCGGCAATCGCGTAATGGATCAATGCTGATCCCGCACTCAAAATATTTGAGTACAGGGCCAGCCAGACGGAAATGAGAGTGACTTATGTGCCCTGATGGTATATTATTTTAATCAATTATGCACAATGGGTTATAATTAGTATAAACGTTCCAGTGAAAGGGGCGTATCATGGTCGGAATTGTAGGATATGGCAGTT
>CBDUVK010000057.1:0-12743 GCA_965370645.1 uncultured bacterium | reverse complement strand
ATTTAAAGTATAGAAGATCCGGGAGGAGAGTGTCTGAGATATATTCAGGATATGGCGCAATTGCTCAATTTCATTCATACTCTGATTTTGCGGTAAATACTTCCAGGCGTGACTATAAACCTGGAAGATTCGCTGGCTGAAATTTTGAGTATAATTAATCTTCAATGTGGGAGTGGCAAAATAACTGAGTTTGGCAAAATAATTTCTATCCAGGTCAAACCCGTGCGGTAGAAAGGAGTCGAAATTTGCATAATTACCGGAAAAGAAAAATGACAGTTTTTTCAAACCGGGAACCGGGCCACCAAAGGAACCCTGGAATTGAGTGGGTACATTGATCAGGGTTGGATAACCCTGGAAAAATTCAGCAGGGGGTTGATAAGTTAGCCGTTCTCCGGTATTTGCATCGATAATTGGATTTTTATCTTCTACCAGGGCATTTGATTGGCGATAAGTCGTATTATTTAAAAGTCCAGTGGTAACTTCTAGCTTGCCTGTATAACGGCGGGTAGGTTTCTTGGTAACGATATTCACGATACCGGACATTACATTTCCATATTCAGCGTTAAATGTGCCGCTGATGACCACCATCTCATCAATAGCTTCCTCGGCAATGTTCACACCCAGGTTTCCACTCATTATCTGCCGGGATTGGGTACTTTCTTCCAGTTCACTATCAAATCCGCTTCTCAAAGGATCATCCACCAAAACCCCATCAATTAGATAGGCGATTTCTCCGGTCCGCCCTCCCCGGATATGTATTCTACCTGAGGCATCTTTACTGACACCCGCTTGTAATACCAATACATCTTTGAAATCACCTACCGGAAGTTCGGTTAATTGTTTGCCGTCTATGTAGGCTTGTCTTGAAGTTATATCTTGTTGGATTAATGGTCGTTCGGCAACTACTACTACTTCATCTCCCCAAATGGCTGATTCTGCTAATTGAATATTTAGATTGGTGGTCAGATCGATTGAAATTTTTACATTTTTTTTCAAAATGGTTTGATATCCAAGCATACTTATTTCCAGATCATAGACACCCGGAGGCAGGTTTAGGATGAGGAAATTACCGTCCAGATCGGTTGATGCACCCCAATAGGTATCTGTGAGAACGATATTAACCCCTGGGAGTGGATTACCGGCTTTTTGATCGGTAATTGTACCAACCAATTTACCTGTAGTACCCGCCCATGCACATAATGAGAATAGTGTTAGAAAAATAAATATGTGCCGAATATTTAAAGCGTTTACCATTTCTTTCCTCAATTCAATATGGATTCTTACTCAAATTAAATCAATTGGTTTCCTAACGTAAAAGAATCATGTTTTTGATCAGTTGCTGATCTCCAATTTTTACCTGATAATAATAAATACCGCTGGCGCACACCTTATCATTCTGATTTTTTCCATCCCATCTCAGCTTATGTAATCCTGTATCAAACTTTTTTTCCGGAAAAATTTTTACAAGCTGTCCCAGGCTATTGTATATCCGTATTGAAACAGTTTCTGATTTCCGGAGTGCAAAAGGAATGGTTGTCTCCGGATTAAAAGGATTCGGATAATTTGGATATAAGGAAATTTTTTGAGTGATTTCAGATTTTGACGGTTCCAGGCCCGTGCTTATACCTGACAACCAATTAATTACCCGGCTCATTACATTTTTTCTTTTAGCCGGTCCGTTATCATTGATTCCTTCCCAGCCAAATGCAAAATAAACCAGCTTATAATTTCCGGAAAAATGCAAAGCCGCCTGATCTGCCTGGTTATTGATATCGTATAATATAGCTGATTGGGCAGGAGAAATGGCTTGGATGACGTCAGGACTCGATTGATTGTTGGCCCCTCCAGATCCTAAAATGATGAAAGTTTCACCGCTCCCAATTGGATCATTGGGTAAGCCGTCCAGAGAGTAGTCGTTGGAATTATTTAGTACATAGTTTGCATGAAGATAATTTTCATAGAATGTAATCCCATTTTGCTGTTCAACTAAATCATATCCGATGTTTTGACCGGTGAGAAATAATCGTCCCCCATTGTCCAGGTAATTTTCCAGAAATTGTTGTTCACCGGTGGTTAATACATTCTGTTCTGCCTCACCTGTATACCAGATGATAACAGGATAAAGGCTTTCGTTTAGTCCCGGTGCTCCCTGTTGTTGTACATCCCATATGTCGTAATTCTTCTGAATACTGTCAAGAGCCTGGGTATAGTAATTAATATTTGCGGGTCCGCTGGTTTCATCATCGTTTACAACAAGGATTTCACGTTGACCAATTGGAAACTCTAACACCTTTTGATATTGATAGTTGCCATCTGCAGTAATAGTAAACAGAATAGGTACCATTGATATAGTACTATCGTTACCTATACTTGCAGAGAGTGGTGAACTCGTGTTATTAATCGTACCGCCGAGGGATAAATTCCCCAGAATTGCAATACTATCCAGTACGGTGATTAGTGGTTCTTGGCTTGATGCTTTTATTGATAATCCGGATACATTCTGATAGGTATTTATAAGTGTTATAATAAGATCAATCGTTTCTCCATAGTCTAATCGACCGTTATTATTACCCTGCAGAGAGTCTTTTATTTCGTATGAAAGTATTCGAATCACCTTGTCCAGGGTTTTAAATGCATTAATCCTTCCAGCACCTAATTGACCTGAATAGGAAGGATTTAAAGAATCAATATTATCGCAATTGTTTACAATACGATTGATCACCGAGTCGGCTGAATATTGGGGAAACATAGCATATGTAAGACCTGCCAGACCCGCAACGATTGGCGTGCTCATGGAGGTACCACCCATATTACCATAGCTGCCGCCCACTGTAGTTGATAATATATCCACTCCGGGGGCACTTACATCAATCCATGCTCCGAAATTCGAGAAAGAGGCTTTGTAATCCTGCTGATCGGTGGCGGCCACAGCAATGACGTGATTATAATTGGCCGGATACTGAACTGTATTATTATTATCATTTCCAGCCGCTGCAATACATACCACGCCTTGATTGTAAGCAAAATCAATGGCGAGTTGCTCAGTTTGGGAAAATCCGGGGCCACCATAGCTCATACTGATTACTTTTGCTCCATTATTGGCAGCGTAATAAATACCTTCGACACTGTAATATATATATCCAAAACCATTACTGGCAGTCATACCGGCCCGAATACACATTATGCTGCAGTCGCCACCTACGGAAGCTATTCCAGTGTTATTGTTAGTCACAGCAGCAGCATCTCCTGCACAATGAGTACCATGTCCACCAAAATCTATCGGCTCATTATCCGCTAAAGAATCGTCTTCTCCAACAAAACCTTGACCAGGAAGATGAACGAAATCCCAACCAATCACGTCGTCCAAGAATCCATTGTTATCAGCGTCAATACTATCATTATCAGCAGGGGAAAGAAATCCATCACCGTCGACATCTTCTGAACTGTTTACCCAGATATCAGAGTGTAAGTCTTCGTGCATGTAATTAACACCACCATCAATAATGGCAATCACAATAGTGCTGTCTCCACTATGAATATCTCGCGCAGAATCCAATTCCAATAATGAAAGGTGATACTGGCTATTCCAAAGGGGATCGTTAGAAATCCCATACATTTTGCGTATAGGGACAAGTTCGGCGTATACCACTTCGGGGCTTTTATTTAAGCTCTTCAAAGTTTCTGTTATTTGAAGAGGTTCTGCGACTTTAATGCGGTAGGTCCGATTCATTCCCGTGAGACGATAATCGGGCGATGTTTCCGGAAATACGGGTCTAATATCCAGTATGGGGTTACTGGAAAATAAGGTTTCCACAACAGTATCAAACTCTATAACACCTCTATGACTATATTTTATATCCATGTTAAATTGGACGAATATTTCGTCTGATACATGGTCATCCTCCGATGCCTGGGAGTAAATACTCAATGTTAGAAAATGAATAAGGAGGATGGTAATTATTTTTGTTTGAAATAAGGGTAAAACAGAAAAATTCGATTTGCAGAGATTATCTTTCATCATTCACAACAATCATTTTTTTTAATAGTAATGAATTTAAATAAAAACAGGATTTCCTATTAATTATAAAGAAATCCTGTCGTAAAAAAAATCAAATTTATTCTAACATGAGTTGACACCAAGAATACCCACTTTTTGTTCAAGCTGATAAATAAATGAATATCATCAGAATATTGGTGTCTCCATATAAGCTATCGTTTGATACTATTTAACTAATAACATCTTTCTGGTTGCACTAAAGTCCCCTGCCTGAATCTTATAATAATAAACACCTGCAGGGACAGTCTGACCAAAATCATCCTGACCATTCCAGTTAATCTGATGAGCGCCGGCCGGATAACTTTCATTCGCCAGGCTTCTTATTTTTTGTCCCAGACTATTAAAAATCGATAAGTTTACCATTTCGCTTTTTAATATCTCAAATGGAATAATGGTAGAGGGATTGAAAGGATTGGGATAATTTTGTTTAAGATCATAATCAGATATAATTGACAGTTGAGTATCATCAATACTGGTGAGTGGATTCAGGACGTAGATATCATCGATATATAAACTTAGAGTAGTGGCTGCAAAGTCCCATACGTATGTCCCGATCCCTCCTGTGGTAAAGGTATTATCTGAATAGGGATTACCTGGGAGTTCCTGATCATCAAAGTAGAACCAGAACTGATTTCCGACTAGCCTGACTGCCATTTTGTGCCAGCTATCCGTGGTTGGATACCCACCCGGTATTTCAGCACTTGTCCATTCTCTAATTACAGGTATGGGAGTTACTGCTGCTGTCCTTGCACGGAATCTAAGGCTTTGGGCTGAGTTTCTGGCAATAAATTGATATCCTGATGTAAGTCCGGTTGAATCCACCCGAAATTCTACACCATAATACGTTCCGGCACTCACAGTAATAAATACCTGTGCTTCAAAGTAATAATCGGTCCAGTTGAGGTCACCTGAATAACTTTCGCCAACACCACCACCGGAGATATCGTTTCCTAATCTTCCTACCCAACCATCACCGCTTGGATTGCCGGATTGGAATTCAACCTCCATATTATTCCCATTAAAACCTGCATACCAGATATTTTGAAATGCACCATTGGCAAACGTCTCGGTATAAAGAGTATCCTGGGACTGAACAAGTGTAATTGAAGCGATTAGTATAATTAATAGAACTGTTAACAATTTCATAATAACCTCCTAAATTTAATATCGGGCAAATTTAAACAGTTTATGGGTTCAAACAATAGTTTTTTAATTTTCTGCGCTTTAAATTTCTCAATAATTAAATTTGGGAAATAAAGATTGAATTATTATAACGATTTATAGCTCTCCAAGGTTCGATGATAAAAAAAAACTTCAAATTCGTTTAGATCAAAATTATTATAAAGATCACCAAAATATGTCATATCAGTTACAGATCTAAAACATATGTTTCTTCTTGATTTTTCTTATTTTAAGTTTTATAATAAGCGTGATTCAGAGAACGGATTGTTGTAATGGTGCCTTATCTGCAGGACGATATTCGTATTCATCCTACCGCCTATATAGCTCCCTCGGCACGTATCTATGGTAAAGTTTCCATCGGTGCCTATTCCAGTATCTGGGACGGCGTGGTGATTCGGGGGGATATGGCCGCCATTGATATCGGTGAATTCAGCAGTATTCAGGAAAATGCAGTCATCCACGTGGATCTGGATATAGCTACCCGGATTGGAAATTATGTGACGGTGGGACATGGAGCTATTGTTCACGGCGCTACCGTAGCCGACAATTGTGTCGTGGCCATCCGCTCGGTTTTGCTCAATCATGTATCTATTGGTGAAAATTCTATTGTGGGGGCAGGAGCTATTGTAATGGAGCGGGTTGTTGTTCCCCCCAATTCGGTGGTATTTGGCGCCCCGGCTAAAGTTGCCAAAGAAGTAACACCTAAGATGAAAAAAGCGATTCGATTGAATGCGGATGTTTATGTGGATTTAGGACAGTCTTATCGCAAAAGGGGCAGTTGATTAAATTAGTTAAAGAAAATAGTACATTTTAATGACCAAGAATAAGATTCATTCTTCCTTAAACATTCTTCTTGACAATATCGAAGGAGCCAATCTTCTCCTGGAATACTACGCCGATTTTAGTCAGAAGATTTTTCAGTGCCGCGATTTTAAAAGTGTTATTCTGGCACTGCATCATGAATTGCGTAAGATATATGCCAAACAACAGATTGAGTTTGTCCTCTGGCAAACTGATGGGAAGCTGCTCAAATTTGTCTATGACAGTACTACAGGGAAGGTGAAATCTCCCCTGGAGATTGACACGGAAAACACTCTTTATCAGCACACCCTGGAACAACAACAGACTATTCTGACTAATAATTATCAAAATTTTTGTGAAAATCTTGGTGTCGATGACAGTTATGTGAACGCCAGTTCCTGGTTGGGAATTCCTATGACTGTGAGAGGCAAGGTCCTGGGAATGGTGGTTATCTGGGATAACAGTATCGAACATTATTTCCGGTTACAGGATAAACAATTTATGTCCATCATCACCTTAATGACAGCCTTTGCTTTAGAGAATATCTCCCTCTACGATTACATCGTTGAAAAAAGTGAACCTGCCAGTGAGTTACCGGCACCTTCCGGATTGAGGTTGGCATCTTCCGTCCTGGGGGGTACCAGAGAGCACCTGCTTGAGTTTCTTTTACAGGAAGATCACACATGCTTTGCAGGATTGTATATGCGAAGCCAAAGTCACGATCGTTGGCGCAAGATGGGATGTAGTTCAAAAAACCAGTCATATCAAAATTTAGATGATAACCTGTTACAAAAATTGATTTACCTGCAAGAAGATAGCTTCGATCAAACTGATGTACTCTTCTGGCAGAGTGAAAAAGACAATCAAAAAATAAGCGCGACTCTCAGTGAATCCCTGCAGGAGTTAGAGCTGAATGCAGTGTTATTGCTTCCCTGCCGGATTCAACATTTTTATTATTGTGTCATGGTTATTGCTTATGATAATGGTATAAATCAACCGGCACAGGAAGTGATGCAATCCATTCAGTTCATTTATAATCTCCTCATTCAATCCATTGAAAAAGATCTGCTGATGGAACATAAAAAAAATTATGAATCCTATATACAGCACCTGGAAAGGATGAAGCTTGTTGGTGAATTGGCCAGCGGATCTGCACATCACCTGAATAATATTCTGAGCGTCATTACCGGTCGCTCTCAGATTTTGGCTAAAAAATTAAATGATTCATCTTACTCCAAAGATATTGCAATGATTGAACAGGCCGCCGAAGATGGGGCGCAGGCCGTGCGACGCCTTCAAAGTGTCAAAGCCAAAAGCATCCCGGTCAGGAATTTTGAGCATCTGAATGTTAATGATCTGGTTTTAGAGGTTGTTGAAATTGCACGTCCGCGTTTTGAACGGGAAGCCCAGTCTCAAGGCTTAACTTATGACATGAAACTTACACTGGGTTCCGTAGCCTACGTAAAAGGGGACGCTGCAGCTTTACGGGAAGTATTCCTGAATATGATAAATAATGCTCTGGATTCGATGCCTAAGGGTGGCAAAATGACCATCCAAACCACACTTGAAAAAGGAAAGGTGTTCATTTTCTTTAGCGATACGGGTGGCGGAATTCCTGAAGATGTGAAAGAGAAAATATTCCAACCTTTCTTTTCAACCAAAGGGGAAAAGGGGAACGGTCTCGGACTCAGTATTGCGGCAGAAATTGTCTCAAAGCATCAGGGTAAAATTTATGTTGACTCCATCCTGAAGAAGGGTTCAATTTTCATGGTGGAAATTCCGGCAGCTAATGATAAACCTGTTGAGAATAATCATAAGAAATCGGTTTTGGGCGATCTCACCTGTAAAGTTCTGCTGGTGGATGATGAAAGTGCGGTTGGCGAAACCCTCGCTGAGATGCTGAAAGAAGAAGGATGTGACGTCACGATGATGACTAATGCTTTGGATGCGTTGAAAAGTTTTAATCAGAACGCCTGTGATATTGTGCTCACTGACCTCAGCATGCCGGGTGTGAATGGGCTGGAACTTGCAAAAAGAATCAAAGCCCTTCGGCAGGAAGTACCTATTATCATGATTACCGGCTGGCAGAAATCTGAGCAGGATATTGAAAAACACAATGGTTATATCGATGGATTTATCGAGAAACCGTTTAACCTCAAACAGATCCGCGAAGAGTTTAAAAAAGTTTTAAAACCAAACGGAAATAACCTTCCTTAGAATTTTTTGTTCATATCAATAGTGCCAAACTTCAGTTTTGGGAAAAAATCAAGAATTTGTCCACTGATTTCACGGATTAAACCCAAACTCATTCATAAAATAATTTAAAATAAATATAAAGAAAAATAATTCGTGAAAATTCGTGTAATCCGTGGATAAATAGTTTAGCGTTCTTATATATCTATTTTATAAAATATTTATATAGACATTAATACACAGACATTTCCTGATCTTTATACTGGAACTGATACAATCGGTAATACAATCCTCGTTTTTTTAGCAATTCCTGATGATCTCCGGTTTCGTGTATTTTACCATGATGCATCACCACGATTTCATCCATGTACTGAATGGTGGATAAGCGATGGGCAATGACAATGGATGTACGGCCGATCATCACCGTTTTAAGTGCCTGTTGAATCAGGTATTCTGATTCACTATCGATGTTAGAAGTCGCTTCGTCAAGGATGAGAATACTGGGATCGTAGACGATCGCCCGTGCCAGTGCCAGTAACTGCTTTTGTCCCTGTGAAAGATTACTGCCGCGTTCCCTGATTTTTGCCTGGTATTGTCCCGGCATCTTTTCGATAAAAAGGTGGGCGTTGACCATCTCGGCTGCCTGTATGACCTCATCCTGGCTGATAGCTACATTTCCCAGACGGATATTCTCTAAAACTGTCCCGGAAAAAAGGAAAACATACTGCTGGACCATCGCCATGTGATTACGGAGAATTTCCAGATCCCATTGCTGCAGGTTAATGTCTTCGATCAGGATTTGCCCTTCCTGGATATCGTAAAAGCGTCCCAGAAGCCTGGTAAGACTGGTTTTCCCGGATCCGGTGTGTCCCACCAGGGCAACTTTTTTACCTACCGGTATTTTAAGATTGATGTTTTTCAGGATAAATTCTGTATCATAGGCAAAATTTACATCTCGAAATTCAATGGCATGTTCGATCTTTTCTGATCCATAACTGTCTACCGGCGAAGAAATGGCAGGTTGGGTATCCAGCAGTTTGAAAATTCTCTCTGAGGAGGCTAATGCGGATTGCAGAATATTGTATTTTTCTGACAGGTCACTGATAGGACGGAAAAACATCTGTGCATACTGGATAAAAGCGATGATGATTCCAAAAGTTACCAATTCATTATAGATATAGAAACCACCCCGAAATATGATAATTGCAAGTGAAATTGCACTGATCAGCTCAACGGCCGGATAAAATATGGCGTAATAAAAAATTGTCCGAATATAAGCCGCTGTATGATTCCAGTTGATATCCTTAAAAGTTTCAAAGTTCTTTTTTTCCCGGTTATACAACTGAACAATACTCATCCCGGAAATGTGTTCCTGAAGATAGGAGTTGATTTTTGCCAGGTAGAAACGGATCTGACTGTAAGATTGTCTTACTTTTTTTCGGAAGACGAAAGAAAGTATAATCAGTACAGGGACTACCGATAAAGTCCATAATGCCAACGGCAGGTGGATGGTTAACATCATGATCATGATGCCGGCAATTAGCAGCAGGTCTCCAAAGACCATCACCAATCCCTGGGTAAATACCTGGTTGAGAGATTCCACATCGGAAGTTACCCGGGTCATCAGGCGGCCGATGGGATTTTTATCGAAGAATTGAAGATGGAGCTTCTGCAAATGGCTAAAAATTTCCTGTCGGAGATCCAGCATTACCTTCTGCCCAATGAACTGCATCAGCATGATCTGGGCGTATTTGAAAATAAAATTACCAACAAGTACCAGCAGGTAAATGCTGATAATAAAGTATAGACCCGGCATATTACCAGGGATAATATGATCATCGATAGCGATCTTGGTGAGGTAAGGGCCAAGAATTTCCAGTCCCATACCAATAATGATCAACAAAACCGAGATCAGAATCAGATGCCAGTATGCTTTTCCATATTGCAGTAACCGCCAGATTAATTTCCGGTCGTAAATTTTGCCTTCTACTTTATCTTCTTCAATCCGCTGATTTTGATTCATTCTTAGGTTTACTTATCGATTAAAATAAATCTTTTAATTTGAAACGCGGTTTTTTGTTTCCCAAAAATATGGGATACTCCTCTTTCAACCAGCTCTGCAATTTAAGATGCTCTGTAAATTTCTTTTCATTAATTTTGAAAATTTTTCCATGAAATATTCTTCTCCCATTCTTTTTTTGGATGGGATGTAGTTGATGGAGCATTTCATGATAGACAATACCTTCAACCACATAGGACGGAACATTCCGGTTATCTAAAATTTTGCTTATCATCATCTTTTTTTGAGGGGAATCATATGATCCCAGGCGATGTCTGTTTTTTCGGAGGCTCCACCCAATGTTTGGTTGGTCAAGGCCGTTACGGAAATATTGCCTGTTTAAGTTTTGAAAAATTTCTGATAGATTATAGTAGTCCCCTTGAGGATTTAATCTCTTTTTAGCGGACATGAGAGGTGTAGCCTGACGATTATGAAAGTCATTCTCATATTGTATTAATCTGGTTTTCCAGGCTTGATTAATGGGTTTTGCTGATAAACGGGATAACAGAAGCTTCATTAATAGTGAGAAATATTCATCAGGCAGTGCCAGGCTGGCGAGGGATATTTGCATCAAAATTTTTCCTGATCGGAGCCGCAGAGAATGGTATAAACGGGAGGATGCAGAAATTCGCAGCAAGATATTCTTTTTCCTGTATGAAGGGAATTGCTTAACTTCATTCACAATGGTGCCATATACACGGGTATATCGCGAGCTGCTACCTGTTGATTGATGATAGATCCCCTCCAGGGTTGTGAGAGCGGCCAGACTTTTGAGAGACAATTGATTTTGAGATATTCCTATTGATTTGAGGTTACTGTGTACTTTTGCCAGGTATCCCTCAAGTTGGAAAAGCAGTTTCTTTATAGCCTTATCTCGGGGGCCTGCAGAATAGTCCTGCAACAATCTTCTTTCATACCGTATTATTCCCGGTATATAATAAGTCATTTGCAATTTTCCATTGAAAAAAAGCCCTCCATGGAGGGCTGCAAGATTGAAGGTATGAATTCCGGTCGAAATTAATCAAAATTCATAGTTACCATTCACTGCCAGAATTTCACTGTTGAATCCCAGGGCTTTTACTTTGCTGACAAAATCACCAGGCTCAACATCGATTACATCAAATGTCTTAAAATGCATGGGAATGACCATTTTTGGCTTTAAGAATTCCGTGGCTTTTACCGCATCATCCACTCCCATGGTAAAATTATCACCGATCGGAAGAACCGCGACATCGATACTGTTCATCTCCCCGATGAGTTTCATGTCATAAAACAATCCGGTATCCCCAGAATGATAGAAAGTTTTTCCGTCCATGGTAATGAGAAATCCACAGGGATTACCGGTATATGTGCCATCCGGCGCGGCAGATCCGTGATGGGCAATGGTTAATTTCACTTTTCCGAAAGGAAACTGCCGGGCACCCCCGATGTGCATCGGATGAACATTGGCTCCCTGATCTGCGCAATAATTCGCGAGTTCGAATGGCGCAATTATGGTGGCATTATTGGCCTTGGCAATATCCACCGCATCGCCAATGTGGTCCCCATGACCATGGGTAAGAAGTACAAAATCGACTTTAAGATCCTCAGGTTTTATTTGGGCGACAGGATTACCGGTCAAAAAGGGATCGATCACAAGCTTTCCTTTTTCACCCTCCATGTAAAATGCCGAGTGTCCCAGAAAAGTTATTTTTGGCATGACAATGCTCCTCTGTTCTTTTAAGTGACCTGAATAATATAATTCATATTTATTTCAATCACAACCAAGCAATCGATAGGATATAATGAAATAATTCTGATTTAATTGTTTTTTTTTCAATAATGTCTGGTAATGAATTGGCAGTCATTGCAAGCGAAGCGACGCAATCTTCTTAAGATTTTTGAAATACTATCCTTCCCTGGAATCAAATAGAGAATATGGAGATTGCCGCGACATCCATGTCTCGCAATGACAACCTGCCATGCTTCAAAGCTCATGAAATAATTATATAAAAAAAAAGGAATCCCCTAGGATTCCTTTTAATCTTAAAATATTGAAACAAAAATTCTAGTTTTTCAGTTCCGGATAAACACTGACCCGGGAGCGATTCCGGTCTTTTCTTTCGAACTTGACATATCCATCCACGATAGAGAAGAGGGTATCATCTTTACCTTTTTTAACGTTGAATCCGGGATGAATTCTGGTGCCGCGCTGCCTGATAAGAATACTTCCGGCAGTAACAAATTCGTTTCCGAACTTTTTTACTCCCAGTCTTTTACTTTGACTTTCACGACCGTTTCTGGAACTTCCCACACCTTTTTTATGTGCCATAATGGACCTCCGATAATTCTATCTTATGCTATATTTTCAATTTGAATTTTGGTAAAATTCTGACGGTGTCCGTTTTTCACCTGATATCCTTTTCTTCTCTTTTTCTTGAAAACGGTCACCTTTTTTTCCCTGCCATGCTC